>NZ_BAABFL010000134.1:0-74738 GCF_039540975.1 Kistimonas scapharcae | reverse complement strand
TTTCCCGTTCAGAGGAGCTACACGACAAAGTCATCGGAGAGTTCATCTCCAGAATGTGGTATCAACCGGTTTGAAACATGACCAGGAGTACCGTAATGGAAAGACCTCAGGCAAATCCGGTTTACAAGTCTCCTCCACATGTTCAAGGAAAGGACGTTAATCCAGAACGGGTCCATCAAGTAGATAGGGATGGGGATCCGGCTGGCCAAGGGGAGGCATTGCACCCTCCAAGAGACCCTGGAAAATCACTCAGTGATTATCTGATTAAAGGGATAAAGGTCGCAGCGATTATTGTTGTAACACCCCTTACCCTGGCAGCATCGGTAATTGTATGTTCTGTTATAGACGGCATTCAGTTTGGGGCATTTGTTTTTAACGGGCTGGATCAACACTACAGCATGCATAAAGTACCCGCCGGTATTCTGAGCTTTATGGGAGGTTTGTTGATTGCCTGTAATCCTATAAATCTTATTGATGGGCCATGGAAGGGATCACAAGCGACTTTTACGATGATAAAGAATGTAGTGCAGGATCATCCTGTAATGCATGGCGTGGCCGAGACTTATATGGGCGCTAACAATGATGATCGCAGCTAGCGTGACGAAATCCTGAAACAGGAAAAGAGCAATATGTCTCAGCATGCGTCTGGGGTAGCGACTATTTTTCATTCCACGACAATAAGCCTCTGACTCAGAATGACCGAATGGCATTTACAGGTTAGTTTGTATTAATCGTTGTAGTTGCCGGTCGGTCATTCATTCAGAGGTATGTTTGCCTTATGAGAGGCTCAGTAGCGTTTCTTCTTCGGCGGACGTTGTGGATAGTTTGGGCTGACATACTCCGGTTCGGTTATCCCCAGGCGACCATTGATCACCACTGTCACCCGGAACAGCAAGTTGCACAGCATGTTGCCATAGCGGTGCAGCACGTCTGGTACTTCACGACCTTCCGCATCAATTTTCACCAGGCAGCGAACCACCTTTTTGCAGAGGCTGCGGCATGAGTGGATCAGCTGCACTGAACGAGGGCCACGGGGCAGGACGAAGCTTTGGATCCGGCCGCCAATCTCCTCTTCGAGCCGGTCAAACCAGGCATCCAGCCGCTGGATGTCGTCCTCATGGATACTGCCCTTGCCCCGGATGGAACCATTCAGGTGGAACATCCTGGGCTGCAGTTCATTGAGGAACTCGAGGATATCGGTAAAACGGTTTTCCGGATCCGATTCCAGTTCCGTGATGGCGCAGCCTACCAGTGTGCAGAGTTCATCGGTCAGGATCTCGTAGTCACACAGGGCGGATTCTTCGTAAATAAAGGGGTAGCAGAGTTCCCGGATATTGCCGGAGTACTTCAGGGGCATGGTGGAATCCTTGCATAGAGAGGTAGGTAGTGTTTGCCAGACCGGTGAATGATGAATCCCATCCTTCGTCGGTCTGGCAACACATCACAATGTCTACCTTGAGAGGGCTTTCAACATAGAACGTAAGATGGCTGAAAGCCATCTTACGTTCTATGAACGATGAGCACCGCAGTTAGGCAAAAAAAGCGGTTATCAGACGTCAGATCTCCGGTGTCCAGGTCATGGAGACGAAGACGCCGCGAGGTTCACCCTGGTAGCCCAGCGCAGTCTGGTATTCTTTATCCATCAGGTTGGCCAGCTTCAGCTCACCTTTCAGCTCTGAACTGAATCGGTAAGCGGTACGAAGGTCAACAGTCACAAAGCCACTCAGACGATCTTCATTTTCCGCATCATCATAGCTCTTGCCCTGGGCTCGCACGGTACCGCCGAAAGAAAACCGGCCGAATGCGCGATCAGCATCCAGGCTGAGCAACTGGCGTGCACGGCGCTGCAGTACTTTGTCCTTTGTCTTTTCGTTATCGGAAAGGTTCTTGGGATCAAGATAGGTTGCCGACGCCGTAATATCCCAGGCGGCCATTTGAGTCGAGAAGGTCGCTTCGATACCACGGATACGCGCCTTCTCGATATTGTTAACCCTTCTCAAGACGCCATCCCACAGCAGCATGTCATCCATATCATTCTGGAATACGGCAACGCTCCAATGGCTGACCTGGCTCAGGTTGCCGCGTAGCTCAACTTCCGCATTCTTGGATTTTTCAGGTTTCAGATCAGGGCTTTCACTACCGGGATAGTAAAGGTCCATCATCGTTGGTGCGCGGAAGGCTGTGCCATACGACGTGATTAGGCGGTAATTATCGGTCAGATTGACACCCCAGCTGATATTGCCGGTTGTCTTGTAACCGAAGGCCTCGTTTTTATCACGACGCAAGCCTACCTGAAGGTTACTGTTTTCAAAGGATGACTGGTTTTGAACAAAGACAGCCTTGTTATAGCGGGAATCAACCTCGTAGCTATTCGGTTTGGTATCGACGCGATCATTGGAGTAGTCGATACCTGCCGTCAACAACTGGTTATCTGCCCAGGCGATGTCATTCAACCAGCTGGCGGTATTTCGCATGGACTTGATGGAACCATTTTTCTTGTGGGTGCCATCGAGTAACCGCTGGAAATTTTCGCCCATCTCATTGCTATAGCCAGTAGTGAGGCGTGTCGTCCAGTTGTCGTTAACCGGTATATTCAGGAAGGCATTGATTGTAGAGAAGCGAAACTCATCATACGGGCGCATATAATAGCTGCTGTCGTATTCGTTCTTTCCCTCAGAGTGGAGAATATTCACGCCGGCTTCGACATTATTGTCGAAAGTGTGGGAAACGCTGGCTGTGAATGATTTATTCCTGTAGGCGTCATCATCGCCAGAGTAATTTGATTTGCTGGAGGTATTGTCATAGCCTTCCGTTTCAAAGAACTTGCCGCCAATGTTGAAATTGGTGCCGCCGACTTTACCGCCATAATTCAGGCCATATTGGTTTGTACCATGGCTACCAGCGCCAATCTTGAGGGTGAGACGTGGATCGCTGTGGCCTTTACGAGTGAAAATCTGGATAACGCCGCCGACCGCATCGGCGCCATAGAGGCTGGAGCGCGGGCCTCGAACCACTTCGATCCGCTCAATCATATCGGGATCAATGATCTGCAGAGAGGCACTGCCGCTGGTGGCGGAATCGATTCTGTGGCCATCCAGCAATACGAGCGTCTGTGCGGTTTTGGTGCCGCGCAGATAGATGCTGGTGGTGCTGCCTGCACCACCGCTGGTGGAAACCTGCATGCCGGGCACACGCTTCAGCAACTCCGGCACGCTGGACGCTTGGCTCTGCTCAATGTCCTTGCGGCTGATCACAGTCACCGGCGCCAGCGTCTCATCAATGGTCTGCGCCGTCCGGGAGGCGGTCACCACCACATTATCCATTTCATACACATCGTCGGCGTGCACATTGGCAGCCATGATGGCGAGCGGCAACAGCGCCAGAGCAGAAGGCTTGGTCATTCTCTTATACCTTGTGAAGTCGGATTGTGTTCGTGTCTAAACTGTTGTTATATGTCGCCGGTTATTCAGTGTTTCCGGCGATCAGTTGCTTTGGGGGCTGGTGGTTGTCACGTATCGCCTGCAGCTGCTCGCAGAGCATTTCGGTGCCGTCAAGCATCCGGGGTGTCGGCAGTGAGATCAGCTTGTCCGGCAGTGATATCAGTTGCTGCTCACGCACTGCTTCCAGTACGGTCAGTTTCTGCCAGCGCTGGTGGATGTCCTGGTCATTACCGACGCGGTCGGTGCTGACGATGGCATCCGGATTGCGTGCCAGCAGGGACTCGAGACCCACAGCTGGTACATTGACCTTCTGGTCGGCAAAGACGTTCTTACCGCCACACAGGGCAATGGCCTGGCTGGTCAGGTGGCGTCCACCAACCGTGCGCAGTGGGGCATGCCAGATCTCGAAGAAGACACTGACCGGTGTGCGATCTGCGTAGCGATCGTGCAGGGTTTCATAACGGGACAGGAACGCATCCGCGTTGCGGTTGGCGACCGTTTCCGTACCGGCCAGTCGGCCAAGTGTGCGGATAGACGCAGCCACATCGGGAATCGTGGTCTGACCCAGATGAAACACCCGGATCCCCAGAGACTCAATCTTCTCGCTAAGCTGTGGTGACGTAACGCCGGCCCAGACCACCACCAGGTCAGGCTGAAGCGCCAGCAGGGCTTCGACACTGATGTTGGGAAAACCACCGATGGTAGTAATCTCGTTGGCAGCAGCCGGGTAGGTGCTGTAACTGTCGACACCGGCAATATGGGTACCGGCACCGGCGGCAAACAGCAGTTCGGTGATATTGGGCGCGAGGCTGACAATGCGGCGGGCCGGCGTGTCCAGGCAGACGGACTGACCGGTGGCGTCTTGCTCACAGACAGCCGCACCCCAGGCAGGGATGGCCAGTAGCATCAGAATGGACAGCAGGATTCGCTTCATGTCGCCAACTCCCGGTGTCACCGTTGGGTGCACCACAGCTTCTATAAGGCGGGAGTCGTTTGTTCAGGCGTAGGGCAGCCGCGACCTGTTGTCGCATGACTGTCCCGCCTGCAAGGCAGGAAATCAGAGAATGATTTCAACAACCAGGTAAACCCGCCCGGTATGACACAGACATGAACGGATGTTCGGCCTGGTCCGTTGGTTTTGCAGGGCAGGTTTCCTGGCTCCAGGGTCGTTGCCTTCACTCGCCTTCCCGGATCGCTCCAGTGGCACAATGTGAGTGGCGGCTCGCCTGTTACAGTTGCGGGTACAGCCGGGGTGTTTCACCCCGTTCCCTCCGATGCGTTGAGTCTGCCGGAGCATGCTCGCGCACCGGGCCGGATGTGGCGCATTCTCTGCGTCGTTTCACGGCACCATTGCAAAGTGGGAGCATCATAAGATAAATCAACAGCAAAATCATGACTTGTATCAATCATGATTGTTGCGTAGTACGCCAGTGTTCGAGAGGTTTTGATACCTGTCATCTAACGGATAGGAAATGTCTTGAATGACAGTGGCTTGTAGTGCCTCAATGCTGTAGGCCGGATGTTTGGTCGAATCTCGTGGTTATTTCTTTGTTTTGGCAGCTACCATGCCTGATGTTGACGGTTCTGAATACTTACGTTTCCTGCGTGTTTGTATTTCAGATGGTTTGGAAAATGTGTCTGCCAGTTCCTCACAGCTGACATAATCAATGGCCAGCATTGCCGTATTGGGGGTTTCACGAATGTAATTATAAAACGCGGGTATCAAACCATATCGTGTATAAACTTCTCCGGTGTATCGACATTCCAACTTTACATCAGCTTTTTCTGGAGTGATAGTCATATCGGGATGTCCGATAGAGTGAAGTAATTGTTGTGTGCTTTTTAAAGCATCGCGGAAGTCAAAAGACATTTGTTCAGGGGGATGCTTGGAAATAGTGTTTTTCAGATATTTTTTTAACTCAAGCAGTCGAACATAGGCTTTGGATACGTTTTTCAGAGAGAAAGGTGTGTAATAAGCAGATCGTAGATACATCGGATCGATCGGTTCTTTGTAGTAGTCCTTATTCTCATTCCAAGCGACTCTATGAATAGACATAATTTCCGAATTGATCTCTGCTACAAGCTGTGCGGCTGTTTTAAAATGGTCGTGGCTCAACAAAGGTTCAATCATTACCTGATCACAGTCGTGCCAGTAATGAGTTTGGTCATGAGTGATATAGCGGGATACGGATTCTAGCCATTCTTTAAATAATATGCGCTGTTCTTTTTCGAGGTCCGGCAGTGTTTTCTCAAAGGTGGTTTGATAGTCCTTTGCGAGTAAGTTCAGTGCCAGAAATGCATGTGAATGCTTCTTCATGAAATCCTGTCTATCGAATCGCTGAGATTTGATGACGAATTCATGGTATACCAAGAATATGTCTTGAAGTGACAGGCCAAGAACGTATGTACTGACAAAGAAGGCTGGTGGATGAAATACGGTTTTTGATCCTTGCTTTCTGTGAGTCGGGATATTTCGATAAATGAACTCCCACCCCATGTCTTCTGATTGAAATAATTTATCAAGACATTTTTTCAGTTGTGTTTCTCTTTTATCTTGCGACTGATCAGCGATTTGATCAGGGTGTATACATTCGACGATTTCCCTGAACTTCTTACACAGGCTTGGCTTGTCATGAAGTAAAAAATTCCACCTCTCGGTGGGGGAATTAAGCGCTTTCGACAATATATCAAGCGTTCTGATATCTTCCGGTTCCAAGTCATTGGTTTCAGTCTTTGTAAATGTTACACGTCGGGTTTTTTGTGATGCTACTTGACTGCTTGTACTGGGAGCGGGGGCAGAGCTTTGTGTAGGCATGCATGGTGTGACGTTTCTTCGTGAAGTTGAAGCACCTGCCGTACTTTCTGAACGGCTGTCATCGTCACTTCCCGATCTATAATCGCGTTGGCGTGAAGTTTGTGTTGATGATGTTGTTGCTTCCATGATATTGAAATTCCATCCCTGTAACATTCCCTGTTAAGACCACTGCAATGCCGGTTTTATCCCGAATGCCAGGTTAGTATCGCTAACATAGCGATATAGGGCGTGCCTCTTGGGAGTTTGGTTCTTACTCTCGGGATTCCTATTGTTCTCGATTATGTACTAATGAAGGTATGATCATGTTTCCCTGTGACCGTTGGGTAAGTAGTACTGCCTGTTTTTCCTAACAGGTCGGTTAGTCGTACGAACCCATGGAAAAGCGGATCATTGCTCGCGATGTGTCATGAAATTGATAGAAGTCAGTAACTGAACGCGACAAAAAGTGACATGTGACAGCTGACTTCGGTCAGTTTTTTTATGTGATAAAACCTTTGACCTAGCTCAATCGCCAAGCCGGGGTCGCTGCTGATGCACATCAACAATCCGGTTGACGCATTTGAGTACTCTTCGCAGCGTTAAATTTCCTTTACCCCAGGCAAAGGCTCACAAATGCTTCTCAAGACCAAGCTGTTTGGAAAGGTTTATGCCTTTTCCAGCATCAAGGAAGTGCTCGCCAAGGCCAACGAGAAACGCTCTGGCGACATTCTGGCAGGCTTAGCTGCCGAATCCATTACCGAGATGGTAGCGGCCAAGGACGTACTGTCCCGCATGCTGCTGTCCGATCTGCGCAACAACCCGGTTGTGCCCTACGAGTGTGACGAAGTCACCCGTATCATTCAGGATGACGTTAACGAACGCATCTATGACGAGATCAAGAACTGGACTGTGGCCGAGCTGCGCGAGTGGCTGCTGCAGTACAGCACCCGTAGTGACGACATCCGTCGTGTCAGCCGCGGTCTGACCTCCGAGATGATCGCCGCGGTCGCCAAACTGATGACCAATGCGGACCTGATCTACGTTGCCAACAAGATTGAAGTGCTGGCGACCTGTAACACGACGATCGGTCGTAGAGGTACCCTGGCCGCGCGTCTGCAGCCTAACCACACGACTGACGACGTTGAAGGTATCCGTATCTCCACGCTGGAAGGTCTGTCCTACGGTATCGGTGACGCGGTTATCGGTCTGAACCCGGTAGACGACAGCACAGACAGCATCTACCGCTGTCTGCACCAGTTCGAGGAAATCAAGCAGCGCTTTGAAATCCCGACCCAGAACTGCGTACTGGCACACGTTCTGTCCCAGATGGAAGCGGTTGAGCGTGGCGCACCGGCCGACATGATCTTCCAGTCCATCGCCGGTTCCCAGAAGGGTAACGAAGCGTTCGGTTTCAACGCCGGTCATCTGGCGGAAGCCCGTGACATGATGCTCAAGCAGGGCACCTGTACTGGCCCGAACGTCCTGTACTTCGAAACAGGCCAGGGTTCCGAACTGTCTTCTGATGCGCACCACGGTGCGGACCAGGTGACCATGGAAGCCCGTTGCTACGGTTTCGCCCGTCACTACAACCCGTTCCTGGTGAACACGGTTGTCGGATTCATCGGCCCTGAGTACCTGTACGACGGTAAGCAGGTTATTCGTGCGGGTCTGGAAGACCACTTCATGGGCAAGCTGCACGGCCTGCCAATGGGTGTTGACGTTTGTTACACCAACCACATGAAGACTGACCAGAACGACAACGAAGCGTTGATGACCCTGCTGACTGCCGCGGGCTGTACCTACTTCATGGGTATCCCGGCCGGCGACGACATCATGCTGATGTACCAGACCAGCGGTTACCACGACGTGGCCACTATGCGCGACATCTTCGACAAGCGTCCGATTCCGGAATTTGAAGCCTGGTGTGAACGCATGGGCATCATGGAAGACGGCCGTCTGACCGAGCGTGCCGGCGACGCTTCTATTTTCCTGAAGTAACGGGTGGCTATCGATGATCTCTGAAAATGAACTGAAAGACCTGATCGGCAAGGTCCTCAAGGAAATTAATGTTGACGACGGTCAGAAGTCTGCCGTCGCACAAGCGGTATCCTTGGCCAGCCAGGTGGATGATGTCGCCGACAGCGAACTGAAAGACATCACTGCCATTGAAATGTCCGACTTCTTCGACATCGAGAATGCCGAGAACGAAGCGGAATACATGAAGCTGAAGGCCAAGACACCGGCTCGCCTGGGTATCGGTCGTGCGGGTCCCCGTTACAAGACTGAAACCATGCTGCGCTTCCGTGCTGACCACGCCGTCGCGATCGACTCCGTGTTCAACGAAGTCCCGGAAGAGTTTGTGGCCGAAATGGGTCTGGTTGCCGTGCAGTCCTGCTGTGAAGACAAGGACATGTACGTTACCCGTCCTGACCTGGGCCGCAAGCTGAACGAAGAAGGTGTTGCGAAGGTTAACGCCGAATGCCGTAAGGGTGTCGACGTACAGATCGTCATCGCTGACGGCCTGTCTTCCACCGCGATTACCGCCAACCTGAAGAACATCCTGCCCGCACTGAAGCAGGGTCTGGAAGGTTACGGCATGAGCGTGGGTAACCCCGTATTCGTTAAGTTTGGTCGTGTTGGTTCCATGGATCACATCACCGAGATCGTCGGCAGCAAGGTGACTGTCGAGCTGGTTGGTGAGCGTCCCGGACTGGCCACTGGCGAATCCATGGGTGCCTACATCACCTATGAAGGCAAGGTAGGTATGCCGGAAGCCGGCCGTACCGTGATCTCCAACATCCACCGCCGCGGCACACCTGCTGCTGAGGCCGGTGCGCACATCGCCAACATCGTCAAGAAGATGATGGAACAGAAGTGCAGTGGTGTTGGTTTCCGAGTCTAACGACTAATGACGTAAGGCTGCTGTCGTTATAAAGCGGCAGCCTTAACGACCGAACATACCGGAGAGAGTCATGAAAGGTGATCGCTTAGGCGCCGGCGTACTGGCGGTAAAAATGATCCCCAACGTCGATGCCAAGATGGCAGAGAAGCTGGGCATGCCCAAGGGCTGGAAGAGTGTCGGCATCCTGACCTCTGACTGCGACGACGTAACCTACTGCGCGCTGGACGAAGCGACCAAGAACGCAGAAGTGACCGTGTGCCTTGGCAAGAGCTTCTACGGTGGTGCGGCTAACGCCAACACCAAGCTGGCCGGTGAAGTGATCGGCATGCTGGCCGGTCCTAACCCGGCTGAAGTCCGCAGCGGCCTGAACGTTGCCATCGACTTCATTGAAAACGAATTCTCTTTCTACAGTGCGAACGAAGACGACACCATCGCGTACTACGCGCAGTGCATCTCCCGCACCGGTTCCTTCCTGTCCGGCATGGCCGGCATCAAGGAAGGTGAGCCCCTGGCGTACCTGATCGCTCCTCCGCTGGAAGCCATGTACGGCCTGGACGCTGCCCTGAAAGCAGCTGACGTCACCCTGTGTGAACTGTTCGAGCCTCCTTCAGAAACCAACTTCGGCGGCGGTCTGCTGACCGGTAGCCAGTCTGCCTGTAAGGCAGCCTGCGATGCCTTCGCTGACGCTGTGAAGTTCGTGGCTGAAAACCCGAAGCATTTCTAAGACGGGAGCGGTAGGCCATGAGAGGACAAGAAGCAGCCGGATTTATTGAAACTGTCGGTTACCTGGCCGCAGTGGAAGCCGCTGACGTCTGTCTGAAAGCCGCTAACGTCACCCTGTCCGGTATCGAGCGGGTCGGTGGTGGTCTGGTGACCATTATCATCCGCGGCGACGTGGGCGCGACCAAGGCGGCCATTGAAGCTGGCACAGTTGCGGCCGACCGGGTAGGGCGTGTGGTCTCCACCCACGTGATAGCCCGGCCTGCCGCGGACCTGGCGCCGCTGCTGGACAAGCCTGACCCGGATGGTGACGGCGGCCCGGACGGCAGCCAGCCGGAACCGGATGCACCGGTCACGCCGGATGAGCCGAAGCCGGCGGTAGAGGCCAAGCCTGAGACACCGGCCAGTGCGGAATCCAGACGTGACACCACGGTGACCGTTGCCAGAACGTTTGTGGTGACTGCCCCTTCTGAAAAGCCGAAGAAAGCAGAACCGAAACCAAAGCCGGCACCGAAAGCAGCGGCCAAACAGGAACAACCCGTTACCGCTCAGGAGCCACAGCCCGAGACTGCAGAAGCCCTGCGACTGCACCGGACCGTGGAATTGAGAAACATGGCGCGACAACTGCCCGATATCGGGATGAGCAAGAACCAGATCAAGTTCGCCAAAAAGGAAGAACTGATCCGCGTCATCGTTGCTCACCATGAGCGCGCAAACACCGAGAGGATGAAGTAAGTTGGAACTCCTCGACAGAGACCTCGTATCCGTACAGGAAGTCCGGACCCTGATCCGAAAGGCGACAGCCGCCCAGCAGGTGCTGGCCGACTACAGTCAGGCCCAGGTTGATGCACTGGTTGACGCCATGGCGCGCGCCGGTCAGACCCACGCCCGTCGTCTGGCGGAAATGGCCGTGGAAGAAACCGGCTTCGGCAAGGTTCAGGACAAAATCACCAAGAACATGCTCGCCAGCAAGATCCTGCTGGACTCCATCAAGGGCATGAAGACCATCGGCATGATCTCTGATGATCAGAGCCGCAAGGTCATGGAAGTGGCGGTACCTTTCGGTATCGTTGCCGGTCTGGTGCCGTCTACTAACCCGACGTCCACCACGATCTACAAGGCGATCATTTCCATCAAGGCCGGTAACGCCGTGATCTTCAGCCCCCATCCGTCGGCGCTGAAGTGCATTACCGAGACTGTTCGCATTCTGCGTGAAGCCCTGGTCAGCCTGGGTGCACCGGAAGAACTGATCAGTGTGATGAGCGTGCCGACCCTGGAAGGCACCAGCGAACTGATGAAGAACCCCGGCACCGGCATCATCCTGGCCACCGGTGGTTCCGCCATGGTCAAGGCCGCTTACAGCTCCGGCAACCCGGCGCTGGGTGTTGGCCCGGGTAACGTGCCTGCGTTCATTGAGCGCACTGCGGACATCAAGAAAGCTGTCCACCACGTTATCACCAGTAAAACGTTTGATAATGGCACCATCTGCGCCTCTGAACAGCACGTGGTCACTGAACACGCCATTGCTGACCAGGTGAAGGCAGAGATGATCGCCCAGGGTTGCTACTTCCTCAGCGAAGCGGAAATCGCGAAAGTTGAGAAAGTCATCGTCAACCAGCGTGGCGGCCTGAACGCCGGTATCGTCGGCAAGCCTGCGGTGGAAATCGCCCGTATGGCGGGTCTGGACGTACCTGCGACTACCCGCGTACTGGTGGGTGAGCAAGGTCGTAACAACGTGGGCAAGAAGTATCCCTTCTCCTGGGAAAAACTGTCTCCGCTGCTGGGCTTCTACCGCGTCAGCGACGCACACGACGCCTGCGAACTGTGCATGGAACTGCTGCACTTTGAAGGTGCGGGCCATACCCTGGCGATCCATACCCAGAACGATGCCCTGGTGCGCGAATTTGCCCTGAAGAAGCCGGTGTCCCGCCTGGTGGTTAACACGCCTTCCACCCACGGTGGTGTGGGTGCGACCACTAACCTGGCGCCTGCGTTCACCCTGGGCTGCGGCAGCGTCGGTGGTTCTGCAACCTCTGACAATGTGACCCCGCTGAACCTGTTTACCAAGCGGTATGTGGCTTACGGAGTGATTGAGCCGGAAGCACTGGCACAGCCTGAAGGTCAGCCTGTTGCCTGCACGACGGCGAATGTTGATATCGAAGCAATCACCCGTCTGGTGATTGAACGACTGAAGTCTCTTTAACGAACCCTCAACAAACTATCTCTGATTACAAAGTGGAGAATTGAAAATGGCTATCTCTAACGCTCTGGGCATGATCGAAACCAAGGGTCTGGTTGGCGCAATCGAAGCGGCTGACGCCATGGTCAAAGCCGCCAACGTGACTCTGGTTGGCAAAGAGCAGGTTGGTGGCGGTCTGGTAACCGTACTGGTACGTGGTGACGTCGGCGCTGTTAAAGCCGCTACCGACGCTGGCGCTGCTGCCGCTGAGCGTGTTGGCGAGCTGATCTCCGTACACGTTATCCCACGTCCTCACGGTGAAGTTGAAGTGATCCTGCCCCAGGCAAAAGCTGAGTAATTCGGCACACGTCAACTGACGCAGGAAAGGCCGGGATGATCCGGCCTTTCTGCCAGAGTCTGCTGTTCAGGCTAAGGAAGTTCCATGGGTGTTGTTACAGAAGCGCGGATTCGCAGCGAATACCGCAAGGCGGCCTTCACCACGTTTGAGGTGGAGCCGAAAGACATCATCACCCCGTCTGCCCGTCAGTTCATCCAGGACAAGGGCATAGCGCTGGTTATCCGGGGACAGGATGATGTAACGCCTGTTGAAGAATCCCTGATACCGGCCACCGTCGATGAAGGCGACAATAGCGCCGCACCATCGGCACCCCGATTTATCTGCGATTACACCGGTGGCGAGTTCACCGAAAAACCGGACTGCATGGCGGTTCTGGGCGACAACCGTCTTGTGTTGCTGACCGACCCCCGCATTGCACTCCAGGAACAGTTTGACCGTCTGCAGGCTGACATTCTCTGCCTCCAGGTGGATTGCGCTGAGTCAGGCCGGAAAGCCTTGTGCGATGAACTGCAGAAGGTACTGGACTATGTCCGCCAGCTGACTATTGCGATCGTGCCGGGCGAAGCGTTTGACCCGGACGTTTTCAAGACGCAGGACACTGAACCTGCGCCATTACATGGCAGCGAGGATGGTTTGCCCCATTACAGCATGGGCAGAACCCTCGTCAGCCTGAACCGGCTGCGCGCCGGTATCCGTGAAGCGGAATTGACGGCTGTGCACGCTTATCAGCGGGGCCAGCGGTGTGAACGTCCGGACATGCTCCGGGCGCTGCACCACCTGTCAGGCCACTGTTACCAGATGATGGTACGGGAACAGGCCGGTGAGTTTGCCTCTGTGCAACCGCTGTCCCATTGAGCAGGCAGGTGATGGATTAACGGCTTGCAGCAGACACGATTCAACGACGAATCCCGTCTGCTCAGGTGAAAAGTGAGTGAAACGATGAATACCAGCGGTGCCCTGAATCTGAGCGAAGACCAACTGCAACTGATCATCAACCAGGTGATCGGCGAGTACTGTACCGACGCCGATGTGGGTAAAAAGATGATCCCGATCGAGGCTTCCGCCCGTCACGTGCACCTGTGCCAGAAGGATGTGGAAGCCCTGTTCGGTGAAGGGCACCAGTTGACGCCTAAACGTGAACTTTCCCAGCCGGGCCAGTACCTGTGTGAAGAGCGGGTCACCGTTATCGGTCCCCAGGGTTCGTTCAAGCATGTCGCGGTGCTGGGCCCTGCACGTTCTGAAAGCCAGGTTGAGGTTTCACGCACTGACGCACGTCAGCTGGGCGTGGACGCACCATTGCGTGAATCCGGTGACACTGCAGCGACTCCGGGCCTGTTCCTGTTGTCCGATAACGGCATGGTACAGCTGAAGCAGGGCGTGATCGTTGCCCGTAACCATATCCACATGACCAGCAGTGATGCCGCCCGTTTGGGTGTGCAGGACAAGCAGGAGGTGGATGTGAAGATTGAGACGGACCGTCCGGTGACATTCCACAAAGTTCTGGTACGGGTAAAAGACAGCTTCAATCTGGCCATGCACATCGACTTTGATGAAGCCAATGCCGTTGGCCTGCCGAGCGGCGCCAAGGGCGAGCTGGTCGCTTAAACGGAGGTAAACGACCATGTCTGAATGTAATACCGAACACGCTGATGTACTGATCGAGGCGGTCGAAGAAAGCCTGACCCGTACGGGCAAGGTGACCAATCCGGAAGAACTGGTGGTCGGTGTCGACCTGGGTACCGCGTATATCGTGTTGGTGGTGCTGGATCGTGACCGGCAACCGCTGGCGACAGAAATGCAGTTCGCCCAGGTGCTGAAAGACGGACTGGTCGTGGACTATGTCGGTGCGCTGCATATTGTCCGCAAACTGAAGGAAAAGTTGGAAGAACGCCTGGGCGTGACGCTGGATAAAGCGGCGATCGCAATGCCTTCCAACTCCGATGAATCCAGCTGTAAGACGCATCGCTATGTGGTGGAAGGCGCAGGCATGGAAGTCGTCAATATGCTGGATGAGCCGACAGCCGCGAACCGCGTGCTGGGCATCCAGAATGGCGCTGTCGTGGATATCGGTGGTGGTACCACCGGTCTGTCCATCTTCCGTGATGGTGAAGTGATCTACACCGCGGATGAAGCGACAGGCGGCACTCATCTGTCTCTGGTGCTGGCGGGTAATTACAAGACCAGCTTCGAGGAAGCGGAAGAGTTCAAGAAGAACCCGGCCAACCATCGCGATGTGGTGACCATTGTCCGCCCCGTGATTGAAAAAATGGGTTCCATTGTCCGTGACCATATTCAGGGTTATGACGTGGAAGACATCTACCTGGTCGGTGGCACCACCTGCCTGCCTGACTTTGAGGCGGTGGTGGAAAAGCAGACCGGTGTGCGTACCCATAAGCCGAAAAATCCGTTCCTGGTGACACCACTGGGTATTGCCATCAGTGCGCTGGAAGCGCTTGAGACGCCTGAGGAAAATGCAGCATGAACACGGATGCACTGGTTGAACTGATTGCCCGTCGTGTACTGGAAGAATTACTGGCTCGTTCCGGCAGCCTGACGACGGAAGCCGTCAAAAAGGAAACGGTTCTGGTGGTCGGTGACTGCGCTGACCGTGATGCGCTTGCCGAGAAGCTCGGGCAGGGTTTCAGCCTGAGCTTTGCCGCAGACCTGGAAACGCCTGAAGCGGCGGCATTTGATCATATTGTTCTGGCCAGCCTGCCTAACAGCTTGTTATCAGCACTGACTATTGGCCTGGAGCGCGGCAGTGAAGGTTGTGTGCTGGTTGAGTCCCTGTTGCTGGGTAAAACCGTGCATATTCTGGAAGAAGGTATTGCTTACCGTCGTTTCCGTGAAACGGCAAAGCCAGCCTTCTACAAGGTTTTCCAGAATAAGGAAGAACAACTGCTGTCGTTCGGTATGCAGGTGACCGGGCTGGAGAGTCTGGCGGCTGCGCTGCGTGGACAGGTTCCACCTGCAGCACCTGCGCCTCAGCAGGCGACTGTTAATGAGGTGGCTTACCAGGTGGCTCCACCTGCTGAAGTCAGCATGACTGACACGTCGGTTACCGGGCAGAGCTGTGAGTTGACTCAGCGCGTTGTCGGCGAGCGGGATCTGCGTCGCTGCCTGGAGCAGGGCTACACGCACATCACGCTGGGCCCTGACAGTCTGTTGACACCACTGGCAAAAGACTACATCCGCATGACATCAGAACTGGATGTCGTGACGCTCTGACCCATCTTTTGAGGGGATGCGCAAGATTGCGCATTTTTTGGCGGCCATTTTATGGCCGCCTTTTTTATGATTGCTGGAAAAGTATTAACGAATGGTGTCGGCCATAATAAGGTGCTTGTATATTCATTTCTGCGCATTTGGTGTTATATTTTGAAGGCTTACTTATGCGAACAAGAATAATACTATCACGCCTGTTAGTGTATCGGTCAGGGTAACTGACCGCTTGATAGATCGACTATTGGTTTAAGCGTTGTCATAATAAATGGCCTTATATAAGCTTTTTATAGCTTATATGTTCAATGTCGACTGATAGTGATTAATACAATTCGAAGCGCTTAGCCACTCCAGATTATAAAAACATTGTGTTGTGAATCGGAAGGCTACTGTTTATTTCCGTTTTTTTTCTCATTCACATGGAACTATATCGTAGATGCTTGGTCGCATAATTAATTAAGTGTTCTATTTATCAAGGAGAGATGTGAAATATGTTTTCAGTAGGTGATTATACTGGCTCGGATTCGAGGCAGGCGAGTACTGACGCTCATTGTCAGTCTGCCGATGGCAACTGGGCAACATGGAATGTCGGTGCTGCCGCTGGCCAACCACAAAATGCAATAAAACACTCGTGCGGAGAATATCAGCCTATACAGACAGTTCGTTTGGTTAAGCTGCTATCAATCGAGGATGGCAAGTTGCAATTAACCGTGAACAATTCCGAAGAAGATTATATACCCTGTCAATTGAATGATGGGATACAAATCGTGGATGCTATTGCCGAGTCAGTCGATGCTTGTGATACCGGTGTGAGCTTCCCTATAGTCGCTAAATGGCATTCACGTATGGATATGTTTGATAAAAGAGAGGGGTGTCAGAGGTTGGCGATTCACTTCAAGGATTATTTTTCCAGAACTGGTATGTTTCCCTCTCCTTCCGAATCTGATGACTCTGATGGTATAACCTTACGTTGTTATTATTGTGACACCGGAATGCACATTAATAATGTTGAAGATCTGTCTGAGCTATCCGATCGATTAGGTCAGGCATTGTTTCATCTGGGTGGTAAAAAGAAATGTGAATTTATCAGTGCCTTATTGGAAACTGAACCCTATAGTGAAATTTTTTGCTCACTCTATAGTGAGGGCTCAATCAATATTGGAAGAACCATTGATGGAAGGCTGTATTGTGGCTCAGATTCTGGGTGTGATTCAGGTTATGGCCTTAGTGCATCAGAAAGCAGAAGTAGTTTGGGTGGTAGTTGGGACTCATTAACGAGTGCTGATGTTCGGATGTCGGATGCGTCCGCATCGTCTGATTCCGGCTTGCTGCCTTTTAACGAGGATGATTTTCCGGTGCACTCTGATGATGAGAATAGTGGCAGCACAGTGCTATGTGAAGCCATGACTAAACCAGAGCCAAAGGATAAGTGTATTTATTGTTGCGAGAATGTTGTGAATACCGTTGCCTTACCGTGTGGACATATGTTTGCTTGTAAAGTCTGTGCGATTGAAAAACATAAATTGAAGGTCTGTGGTTTTTGTAGACAAGAAGCCTTCATCAAGCAAACCTTTGCGGCAGGATTTTCTCCCGACTAATTCACAACAAGTAATAGTTCTTGTCTCATGTTGGTTCATGACTTTCTCAATAAAGATTATTTTTAACCTACCCTTTTTATTCGATTTTTCATCTTGGATATAAAAATATTTTGGCTGTGATGTCGCACCTACCCATAGGCAGGTGCGGTGCACCCCTTTCATTTATTAGTTATGGCAGGCTGTTGCTTGACCGAGTGACTCCCAGTCACTGTTGTTCCCTTCATCGGGATAGGCGCCATAAACCGGCGTGAGTAACCGGAAGTATTCTGTTATACCCTCGTTGTAATCATCGTAACGGTAAATATCACCAACCTGTCCCATATTGTTGGGGGTATCCAGCCAGTAGTGACACTTGGGGGTGTTATAGATGGTAGTGAATGATGTCAGTGTCCTCAGGCTGGTTGTGTCATTATCCTCAGTATCCATGGCTCGCATCTGAAGTTGGCCTGTATCAGTATCATGTGCGAGTAGAAGGCAGGAACGGGTATTCTGAAGATAATCTGAACTTTCCAGCCATTGCCAGCGTTGACTGAGGCGGGCATCACAACGGTTCAGGCGGCTCATGTCGTCACCATCAAGGCACATGGTTGTATCCAGTGTACTCAGATAACGCCCCATTGCGTCGTAAATAAAGGCCTGGTGCTTGCTGATCAGGCTGCACTCCTGTGGAGACAGGTTGAAATCATTGTCATAGCTCAGGCAGAGATTGTTGAAACTGCCCAGCTGCAGGTTAACCGGATAGCCGCCGGTGAACACGGGATGATTCCAGTCGACCGTAAAGCCGGCATGCGCGGTGATGTATTGGTCAAGGTGGTCTGTCTCGAAGGCTTCATAGGCGACATGAGCGCCAATCAGGTAAAAATAGAGGAATGCGCCCGTATATAGAGGGCGCGCTTGTACGGATGTGTCCAGAGAAAACGTCGTCGTACCGGATTCCTGACTGTTAGCTTTATAAATAACATCAAGTCGCGGCGTAAAGTTGGAATAGGCGATCGGGCTTATTTTGCTGGTGTCGACCGGATAGGTCACGTAAGAATCAAACACCGGATCAGTGCCCTTGGATAACAGGGAGTCCCGGCTGGCGTATTCACTTCTTTCCCAGGTGAAAAGAACTTCGCGGTCACTCGGGGTGGCTTTCTGGATACTGTATTCTTCCGTGCTGAATGTCAGGGTACGATTCTGCTCATAGGCGGCAATTGGAATCAGCAACCCCTTGGCACCCTCTTGTGTGTTTTCTGTTCCCAGTTCGGCTGAAACACCCAGAGAAAAACCGGAGGTTTCCGTCTTCTCATACTGCGGGTTGATATTCGAAGATGGGGTGGTTTTCAATATTGACGCTTTATCATTCGAAGCCTTGATGGAGAGTTCGTATGACTGGGCATAGACATCCGTACTCCAGTCGCGATACCAGCTGTTTACGCCGGTATAACCCGGCTTGGTAACACGGTGCCCCAGGCGACTGTTCAGGTGTATACCGGCGCCTGAAACGTCGTCATCCAGGGTGATACGAACGATTTTTGCGTCCGGTGTGGCAGAGCCGGTGGTGCCGTATTGCAGTGAACGTTCCCAGTTGACGCGGTAAATAAGGGAAATATTGCCACGTTCACAAAAGTTGGACGTCCCCTTTTCCGGCCAGATATAAGAGGTTGGGAATGTGCACTCCTCACTGGTCATTGGGTGAAACATGTTGATGTAAAACGCCAGGTGCGGCAGGGAGGTTTGCTCGTCTGGGCTGCTGACAGTACGATACTCCCGCATGGATCGGGCCTGATCGCGCAGCTCGATCGCATCAAGGTTTTCAATGAGCTCCGGAAGCGTGATGTCATCCTGGCTGTTGTAGGGGGTGTAGAGCATCTGCTCCTTATAGCGACTCACCATGAGCCGATCCTGATCAAAAGCGATACCAAACAGGTTTTGCACGGCTTTGCGCATTTCAGCAACGCTGCGGGAAGCTTGTTTGTCGACAACATCAATCAGGTATTTTTCACCCTCATCGATGACATGGTGACGCAAGGTGTTGTAAACAGACTCACTGTCAGCAGCGACATTCAACAGATCCACAATATGGATGACATTAACGGTTTGTCCTGTCGGAACGATGTAGTGATCCTCATCAATATTTGTGGCAGAACTGTTCTGGATACTGCCCGTCAGGGCAAGCAGGCATAAAAACGTTTTTCGCAATGAAACGGACATGGAAATTAAACCTCTCTGTGTTAACTACCCGTTCTGATTGCGAAACCGAGGTAAAGTTTCCTTTGTCCCGTGGATTTGTTCACGGTATGGGCTGCTTGGTTCCTGAAAAAACGTGAATAAAAGCAGGGGATTACGCGTCCTGAACCCAATTGATGTATGTCACTGTTTGATGATATTTCAGGCAGGTTTTGACTGCTCAACCCCACCTCTTTTGACCTGGTTCAATCTGACGGTCTGGCACTGCGGTTACCATGCGCCACCATCGAAAATTTTCTGTATGGCTGTCCCGGTGATTCTCTGTCCGCCACAGCTGTACCGGATAGCCACGAGAGAGCCATGGACTTAGTTGAACTCGTCCGCAAGGCCGGTGTCGTCGGTGCCGGCGGTGCCGGTTTCCCTACCCACGTCAAACTGAATGCCGAAGCGGAATACCTGATTATCAATGCAGCGGAATGTGAACCGCTGCTGCAGACCGACCAGTTCCTGATGCGCGAGCGTCCGGCGGAGTTGATTGGCGGTATCCTGCTGGCCAGTGCCCAGATCAAGGCCGAGAAAGCCGTGATCGCGGTCAAGGGTAAGTACGGCCGTGAAATTGCCGCACTGCGTGACACCATCGCACGGATGGATGCCCCGGTAGAGATTTTCGAACTGCAGAATTTCTATCCGGCCGGTGACGAGCAGATGACCGTGTACGAAGTCACCGGACGCTCTGTACCCCCCGGCGGTATTCCGCTGAACGTGGGCTGTGTCGTTTCCAACGTCGCCACAATGATCAACGTGTTCGAAGCGACCCAGGATATCCCCGTCACTGAGAAATACGTTTCTGTGCTGGGTGATGTAAATGAGCCGCGCGTGATCAAGGTACCGGTGGGCACCTCTTTTGAAGAGTGTCTGGCGGCGGCTGGTGGTGTCAGCATTCCGAAGTTCTGCATTATCCGTGGCGGCCCGATGATGGGCGGCATGGTGCATGAGCACGAATTGGCGGACATGTACATCACCAAGACCGATGGCGCTTTGATTGTTATCCCGGCTGACCATTACCTGGTCGAGCGTGCGGATGAAACCGAAATCCAGATGCTCAACCGCGCCCGTGCCTGCATCAGTTGCGGTTACTGCACCGACCAGTGCCCCCGTTACCTGATCGGCCATCCGCTGCATCCGCACAAGATGATGCAGGCCGTGAAGTACGCGAAGGAGATCGATGAATCCCTGAGCGAAGCGCTGCTGTGCTGCGCCTGTGGTGTCTGTGAAATGTATGCCTGCCCGATGGGTATCTCTCCGCGCCAGGTGAACCTGTATATCGCCGGCAAACTGCGCGAGAAAGGCATTCGTTACCAGCACGATGGCAGCGAAGTGATTGCCCGTGAAAACCGTGAAATGCGCAAGGTGCCGCCGCACCGTCTGATTTCACGTCTGGATCTCGGCAGCTATGACCATCAGCCGCTGAAGGAGTTCCGCGATGTGGCCATCGATAAGGTCACCGTATCCCTGTGGCAGCACATCGGTGCGCCGAGTGAAGCAGCGGTCAAGGTGGGTGACGCCGTGGTCAGAGGCCAGGTGATCGGTAACATTCCGGAAGGCAAGCTGGGCTCCACGATCCACGCCAGTATCGACGGCCAGGTGGTCGCAGTGAATGAAAGTCAGGTTGTTATTGCCCGAGGTCATGCGTAATGAGTAATGCACTGGGATTGCTGGAATTCACCAGCATTGCAAAGGGAATCCAGGCGGCGGACGCCATGACCAAGGCGGCTGACGTGCGTCTGCAGGAAGCCAAGACCATCTGCCCGGGTAAGTACCTGGTCATCGTGTCCGGTGATGTGGCGGCGGTACGTGCTTCTGTGGAAGCCGGTGAAGAGATCGGCCGCCAGACCATCGTTGATCGCCTGCTGATCCCGAATATTCACGAAGAGCTGATTGCCGGCCTGAGCGGCATGACCGATATCCAGCACACCGGCGCCGTCGGCGTACTGGAATTCTTTAATGTGGCTTCTGCGGTCATCGCTGCGGATGCGGCGGCCAAGGCGGCGGATGTGAAGATGATGGAAGTGCGGCTGGGCATGGCGATTGGCGGTAAGTCGTTCGTGACCATGACCGGTGAACTGTCTGCGGTGAACGCGGCTGTGGATTCCGGTGTGATGGCGGCCAATGAATCCGGCATGCTGATTCACAAGACTGTTATTGCGTCTCCCACCGAAGAACTGTTCCGCAAGTTGCTGTAATCCTGCATGGACAGACCTGTCAGTTAAACTGGTGGGTCTGTCATGACCGAATCCTCTTCCTGTTTTATATCGTTCCCATAATAAAAGACGGTACCTGTTTGTCAGGTGCAGTGCCTCGTATTCATTGATTCAAATTAACCCGCCCGACATAAATCATTTTTTCAATCGCAGGACATGACCAATCTCAACGAATTGAGACTTTGGTGCTTTATTCTGCCGATCCAGTTCTGATCCTGTCTTATTTGTGACATCGCAAGGACGCGCGTAATCGCGTCGTTCTTCTCTGCAGGAGCAATCTGGTCATCACCATGTTTGATCAAGCATCAACTATCCAACTGTCAGACATGCTATTCGGCTGGCAGCCTAACAAACCTGTTATCGATATTGCCGCGTTTGAACTTCAGGCGGGCACCCGCTGCTTTCTGAAAGGTCCCAGCGGCAGTGGTAAAACCACGCTATTGGGGCTGATAGGCGGGGTACTGGAGCCCCAGCAAGGGATGGTCAATATTCTGGGAACGGCGATTAACCAATTGCCGGTCAGCCAGAGAGATACTTTCCGTGCCAACCATATTGGTTACATCTTTCAGATGTTCAACCTGATCCCTTACCTGTCCGTGCTGGAAAATGTGGTCTTGCCTGCGAGTTTTGCGCCGGTGCGAAAAGCGCGTGCCACGCAGAACAGTGCATCGTTGGCAGAGGAAGCCGTGCGTCTTCTGAATCACCAGGGATTAAGTGGACAACATCTTATTCATCGGCCAGTTACCGAGCTGAGTATCGGCCAGCAGCAGCGGGTGGCGGCTGCCCGGGCATTACTCGGTCAGCCCGAGATCATTATTGCCGACGAACCAACCTCAGCCCTGGACAGCGACAGCCGGGAAGCATTCCTCGAATTGCTGTTTGAAGAGTGTCGTTCAGCGGGTAGCACGTTGCTGTTTGTCAGCCACGATTCGTCGCTGGAAGGCATGTTTGACCAAACCATTTCACTGAACGCCATCAACCGTGCTGCGGGCAACACACTGGAGACTTGCTGATGTCGATTCTCGGCCTGACCATCAAAAGTATCCTGAACCGCCGGTTGACTGCGACACTGACCGTGCTGTCCATCGCCATCAGTGTTTTGTTACTGCTGGGGGTTGAACGCATCCGGGTGGAAGCACGGCAGAGCTTTACCAATACCCTTTCCGGCACAGATCTTATCGTCGGTGCCCGTACCGGTGATATTAACCTGCTGCTCAGTTCGGTCTTCCATATCGGCAATGCGTCAAGCAATGTCAGCTGGGAGAGTTATGAAGAGATCCGCAATCATCCTGCCGTTGCCTGGACCATTCCGGTTTCCCTGGGGGATTCCCACCGGGGGCGCAGGGTGATGGGCACCAGCCGTGACCTGTTCAAGCATTTCCGATACCGCGGTGACTCCCCGCTGGTTGTGGCGGATGGCCAGCCATTCTCGGATCTGTTCGATGCGGTGATTGGCGCCGAAGTCGCCAGGAAACTCGGGTATACCGTTGGTCAGGACATTGTTCTGTCGCACGGTGTGGATACTGTTGCCATGCACCATCACGAGGACAAGCCATTCCGAATTAGTGGCATTTTGGCGCCTACTGGCACGCCCATTGATAAAACCATTCTTGTCTCCCTTGAAGGCATCGAAGCCATGCATATTGACTGGCATAACAGCTCGGCACCGGTGCCCGGGCTGGAAACCAGCGCCGAAGAAGCACGAGCAATGGCCCTGCAGCCCACATCCGTTACGGCATTTTATATGGGGCTGACATCAAGGATGGCCACGTTCAGGGTTCAGCGCCTGATCAATGAGTATGGCGATGAAGCCTTGCTGGCCATTCTGCCCGGTGTGGCGTTACAGAACCTGTGGCAGATCGTTGGGGCGGGGGAGAAAGCGCTGCTGTTTGTATCGGGGTTGGTATTGCTGGCAGGGCTGGTGGGGATGTTGACCACGGTGTTGACGTCATTAAACGAGCGTCGTCGTGAAATTGCTATTCTCCGCTCCATTGGCGCGAAGCCTGTTCATACCTTTTTGTTACTGCTCAGTGAAACGCTGATTTATACCGTGGCAGGGTGTGCCCTTGGTATCGGCTTGCTCTATGGCGGTCTGCTGGTGGCGCAACCACTGGTTCAGTCTCAGCTGGGCATTTACCTGCCGATTGGTTTGCCTGTGTTTAAGGAAGTGATGATGCTGGCCGGGATTATCCTGCTATCTGCGACGTTGGGGTTGTTACCAGCGTGGCGTGCTTACAAGCACTCGCTGGCGGATGGTCTGACGGTTCGTGTGTAGGTTCTGACAATGCGATACAACATGATGAAAACTGCATTTATGGTTCGTTTGCTTTCCCGTTGTTCCGTGTTGCTGCTGGCATTGTTGACCAGTACGCAGACTCTGGCAGGCATTCAGGAGGATGTGCTACGGGTTGTCTGGAAAGACCTTCGGCCTCCCGTCGATAAAACGGTGGTCAAGGATTACCGCAACGGTGCCATTACCAAAGCTGTCTTTGATACCTATATGGAAGGCTATGGTCGTAAGATTATTACTGATTACGACAACCAGCTGGTCAAGATTCCCGGTTACCTTGTACCACTGAACATGCGTGATGACATGACGGCGACCCGGTTCCTGCTGGTGCCGACCGCCGGCGCCTGTGTGCATGTACCGCCGCCCAGCCCGAACCAGATCGTTTACATTGAGTATGAAAAAGGGATGGCCTACGAGGAAACGGCCATGTATCCCTACTGGGTCTACGGCAAACTGACGTCTACCATGACGACCAGTGAATACTCGGATGCAATGTACTCCATGAAGGCAGAATTGGTGACAGATTACATTACCTGGTAAAACGTTACTGTGATGGATGAGAAAATAAGCAGGTCTGATCGTTTTTCAGCCTGCTTATTTTTTTATGGGAAAAGGCGTTTTTGGTATTTTAGTGCTAAATATTGACTTATATTCGAGTTGCCTCTCTAAACCCCGATCAGCACTGAAAATTAACGAGAGCCCGTTGACGTAAATCACTATGCACGGGGGGATAAAAACTACTATCCACCGACAGGAAATCTTGTTCCTAACCCCTTTATTTTCTTAGGTATTTCAGGTTTTTTTTTGATTATGACAATCAAAAATATCAGCAAGATTGCTGCGGGTGTTGCCCTGGCTGTTGCCGCTACAGCGTCCTATGGTATGTCGACCTTTGGTTCGCATCCTAAAATCACTGAAGAAGCTGCCAAGTATGGCATGTGGGCGCCGGAAGCCATGCAGCTTCTGAAAGCTTCTGTCGTTTATCCGGATCGTGATTTCAACACTACTGGTGGTAACAAGGACTACATTCCTGAGGTTCATTTTGACCGTTACCAGACAGAAACCAACAAGGAAGCCTTCACCAACGGTATCGTCATGTTCCGCAAGAACCTGGCAGCCGCTTCCAAGATGGCCATTGCCGGTGATCTGAACGGCGCATTCACCTACCTGGGCAGTGCCCTGCATGCGTCTGAAGACTTCATCTCTCACTCCAACTACATTGAGATGACCGAGAAAGAGCAGCGGATTATTGATGAAATCTTTTTTGAAGGCCGCGACATCAATGATATGCCGAAAACCCTGAAACTGACCCACTATGATCCGGACATGCCGATCCCGGGTATTCCTGAGGGCAGTGACTATCCCCACAACATCATGAGCAAGGACTATCCGTTCCGTGGCAAGGTATCCCGTCGTCACTTCCAAAACTACGATGCACTGGGTTATGAAGTCGCTTTCGATAAAGGGGTACGTTACGGTCGTCGTGTATTGAATGCGTTCATGCTGTCAGTGCCTGAAGACGTTTACCGCAACATGACCAACGTTGAACTGTGGAACGTGTATCCGCCGAAAGCAAGCAACTGTAAGGTTGGCAGCGTTGAAAAAATCACGTTTGGTACCGGTATGGATGCCAATGTCAACGTGGTTTGTGAAGGCAAGCCGGATTACGTCTATCCGCCGCTGACGAATCGTAAGCAGCCGCCTGCGGGTTACCTGGATTGATGTTCTGACCAGTGTTTCTTAAAAAAGGCGTACTTTTATGTACGCCTTTTTTAGTTTCGGTGAGTTCGCATGCTTCCAGAGGCTTGTATGCAGGCACAATGATGAGATCGAGTGTTAATATACCTGAGTGAAAATGTTATATGAATTATATCAAGATATCCGATAATAGATCTTTTAATCAGGTATTGTTAATTAAATGGCTGAATTATGGCATCAAAAAGCATAGATTATGGACAATATTTAAGGCCTTCTGATGTGCCCGATTCATACCGTGGGCATGCTTCTGCTAGAAAATTTACTGATAAAACTGTTTCTCTACGCCGGACGTGTTCAATGCTTCATTTAGATGAAATAGAAGAGCTGCCAGATAGTGAAGCATTAAAACCACTGTCGCGTGCTACTAGTTTTCAGGATTTGCGAATAACGGTAAATAATCCTCCTGAACATATGGCACCGTATGAATACTTTTATTTGTCTTCCTTTCTTTGTAAAAGAATGGAGGATAATGATTTTAGTACCTATCAGTTGTTTCGTTTTGCTCAGCAAGCCACTATGGATTTAGATTATTTAGAGCTCCTTGCTGAGAAGGTAAAAAAGATGAAAGAGACGGATAATATGTTTCTTCCAAAACGAGTTTGTGACACTATTTATGATAATATTGGTAGATTAATGCAGAGCTTTCATCTTCTTCGTGGTGATTTAAAACGTTGTATGTCCGCGTTTTCTGATAATAAAAGGATTGATCGAGAATGGTCAGTAAGGACAGTTTTTAAAGACGAAGAAGAGCGCTATGTGGTTACTGTATCTGCAGATAATATGGTCGAACTCTGTAGAAGTAAATGTAAGTCACTTATTTTCTATATGGATAAGTTTCGCGAGAGCTTACCCGCTATTTTTAGATTTTACAGACAAGAGAAACTACCAGACCATATGGATATAAATAATAAAAAATCAGATATGTCTGTAGAAGAAAGATTTGCAAAGCTAGACGAGTGCAGGGCCAAAATGGGAAGAAATTGTGACTGTTTGCAGCAAACATTATCGAGTAGTCCCCGGCAAGCACTTGTTTTCTATAAACAAGAACATCACTCTGTTCATTTGCCTGATGAAAAACCAGTACCGCCTGTGAGAAATCTAGGAGAGGTGAATATCTTACGGAAAGAGGGAGAGCAAGTATTGAAAGACCGGCGGCCATCTTCAGCAAATGGTTGGGTTATAGAGGAAGCTTCACCGTTATCTCTTATGGAGCCGGAATACCATTCCTTTAATTCAATGGAAGAAGCGAATGCGTTTGTTGCGGCGGGCAGATCACAACAGGATACTGAATGCAGGCTGGAAGAGAGTAAGGTGATGCCTGCAATAAGGCTGGGAGTTGATGTCAACCCTAAGCCTAAAGACTATTTCTGTTATCAGCCTGTTCCGAGAGCATTACTTGAAGATATTCTCAAGCAGGGGCAGGAGCTGGTAAGAAAAATGAACGTTTCTCGGGAGGAAACATCCCGAGGAATAGAGCAAAAGACGAAGTTGTCTGAGAAGGAGTGGCAAACTATTGATGATTTGTGTGGGTATGTTAAAAAATTTGAGGCTTTGTGGAGTATATTCATTCCGTCCATTCAAACGTTGTGTGATCAAATATTGGAGATGGAGGTAACCATGCATGAAAAGGAAAGGTTTACCGCTAAACTCAGGCGAAAATTTAAAACAACGGTAAAAGGTTTAAGGAGAACAGAGCGGAAAGAAAAAGCGGTCAGCATTGCAGAAGAAAAACAAACAGGAACGGCTAAAGCTGGCAGACGGCCCCGTGAACGGCATGCTACTATCGGAGAATCGCCCTCAAGGTCGCCAGATAGATCAAGATATTTATCTCCAACCAGAGAATGCTGTTCATTACCAGCAGACTTTTCACCCGCCACATTTGGATTTCAGCTAACTACAAAAGTCATTCCACCGACACCTAGTCCTAGTGATAATAGTAATTCACCCTCTGAAGGTTTATCACCAGAAGTGCCACGTAAGCATTCCAAGTAAGATCTCTGTTATGCACACAGGGTGGATTAGTCTGTTTTTTGAGATTCAGGGTATCCATTCTTTTGGCTGTACAGGTTGCACTACGCTGGACAACGGAGCATGGCGGAGTAGACTCACCTGCGTCGATTGTTTGCGGACATCATTCTGGCCGGGTAAGGGGAAAGCCCATGAGTATCAAGAAGACGGTTTCGATTGCACTGGTTGCGATTGTGGCGCTAATGGTTCTGGTGGTCGTGATCACCCTCCGGAACCTGGATGGTATAGTCAAAGACGTGATTGAGACGACGGGGTCAAAGATCACGGGTACACCCGTCACGCTGAACAGTGTCAAGATCACGCTCCGTGATGGTCGTGGTGAGTTACATCAACTGGCCATCGCTAACCCGAAAGGGTTTGAAAGCCCCTATATTTTCAGCATGAACGAGATCGCCCTGCAGGTGAGCCCCAAGTCCCTGTCGGGTCCGGTGGTTGTCATCAATGAAATCCTTGTTGATGGTATGGATATCACGGCAGAACAGAAAGGTGTGACCACGAATATCCAGACCCTGCTGAAGGATATCAAGGAACGCAGCGCCAAGAAGCCTGCCGGTGAAGAAGAAAAGCCCGCTGAGCCTGCCAAGAAAGAAGAAGGTGCCGATATCCGCCTGATGGTGGAAAACCTCAGTTTCACCAATGCCAAACTGAACCTGATGACTGAAGACAAGGGCGACCATACCCTCAAGATGCCCAATATCGTCATGACCAACCTGGGGGATAAAACCACGGGTTTGACGCCGGACGAACTGAGTGAAGAGATTCTGAACCGCCTGTTGGCACAAACTGAGAAAGTTGTAGCTGACCGCCTGCAGGACATTGCGCGGAAAAAACTGGAAGAAGAGTTATCCAAAAAACTGTCTGATAAAGACAAGGAAAACCTGAACAAACTGAAGTCCCTGTTCCAGTAATCCAGAAACGAAGAGCCCCTTAATGAGGGGCTTTTTTATGGACCAGACAACGGCAGGTTGCATTATTCAACACTAAGGACAATCTTGCCGACCGCTTTACGCGCTTCAAGATGACGGTGTGCGTCTGCTACGTCCCAGATAGTGAACCGCTTCGGGTCAATCAGAGGGTTGATCACGCCGCTGTCGACCAGCCGTGCAATTTCTTCCATGATTTTGCCGTGGGCCGGGCGGTTGATGCCGTGTACCAGCGGGATCAGCATGAGGATGCCATGCAGGCTCAGGCTTTTCAGTACGACTTGTGAAGTGTCGTCTACTGGCAGTGTGGTAGCCACCTCCCCGTTGAAACGTACGGCCTCAAAGCTGCGCTGGATATTGGCGCCGGCGATGGTGTCAAAGACCTTGTCGAACCCTTGCCCATCCGTATATTGACGAACGTAATCCGCTACCGGCGTATCAACGCTATTGACCACATGGTCGGCGTTCAGCTGTCTGGCGGTTTCCAGGTTGCGCGGTGTGGTAGTTGTCGTCACAGTTGCGCCAAAATGTTTGGCCAGTTGGATGGCGATATGACCAACACCGCCTGTAGCGCCGTGTATTAGCAGGTTGTCGCCTTTCTGGATGTTCATCTTGTCGTGCAGCGCTTCCCAGGCGGTTAAGGCTACCAGGGGCAGTGCAGCGGATTCTTCCATAGTCAGGCTGTTCGGCTTATGGGCCATGAGATCGGCGTCAACCAGCATGTATTCCGCGAGCGCTCCATCCTGGCCGGCAATGCCACCGGCGCAGCCATAGACTTCATCACCTGGCTTGAACCGGGTAACTCCATCTCCGACCTCTTTGACAATACCGGCGACGTCACCATGAAGGATCTCCGGCAGGTTGGCTGACCACGGGGTTTCGACAGAGCGGAGCATGGTATCAAGAGGGTTGACGCTGGTCGCTCTTACCTCGACGACCATATGGCCTGCCTTGGCAACAGGCATCGGTTTTTCAGTTTGCTCAAACACGTCAGCAGCGCCTAACTGGCGGACAATCATGGCTTTCATGGAACAGTTCTCATCCAGCTCAAAAAAGATAAACGCAGTCTAGGGGGGCGGGTTCCCGCCCACAAGGCAGCGTCCGGCAAAGGATTTTTGCTTTATGCGCAAAGGTGGCATAAGTTGCCGCACGGATGCTCAAGGTAAACCGGATGCTGGTAGAAACTGCTTACGATGATGACACGTCTTATGTACTTTAATGCGGTGGTGGAAACCGGTAGTTTCTCGGAAGCAGGGCGTGTGCTGGATGTACAGCCGTCATCGGTCTCACGTCAGGTGACTGCGCTTGAGAAAGAGCTGGGAATCGCACTTCTTAACCGCACGACACGGAGTATTGGTCTGACGGAAGCGGGTCGCCAGTATTACGGGTATTCCCGTCATGTGTTGCAGGAGCTGGAGGAGGCCCGCCGAGCGGTTCATGCGTTGTCCGATACACCCCGTGGAAGGTTGCGGCTCAGTATGACGGTGGGGTTTGGTGAGAGCGTCGTACTGCCCTTGATACCCGCCTTTATGGCTCGCTATCCGGACATTGCCGTCGATATTGAGTTGACGGAGCGAGTGGTCGATCTGGTGGATGAAAATATTGATGTGGCCCTTCGCAGTGGTCGATTGCCGGATTCCAGCCTGATTGCCACCAAGGTGGCTGACAATGACTTCCTGCTTTGCGCAACCCCCGCGTTCCTTGCTCAGCAGGGCCAACCATCAACCCCCGATGAACTGACAGCGTTCCAATGCATTCGTTATGGTTATGCTGGCTGGCGGGAATGGTACCTGTTCGATGAGCAACCAGCTCGCCTGCCTATCCAAGGTTCACTCACGGTCAATACGGTACAGGGACAGAAACAACTGGTACTGAACCATGGTGGTATTGCACTGATACCGCGTTGGGCTGTGGAAGATGAACTGAGTCGTGGAGAGCTGGTTCCCCTGCTGCCGAGCCATCGTTTCAGTCCGCAGGAAAACTTAAGTGCCACCTACGCCATTTATCTGAATCGAACACTGGTTTCTGGCAAGGTGCGTGCTTTTCTGGACTTTCTCAGGGCGTCGCTTGCCTAAGTGGTACCGTCTTTACTGTGCCTGGTGGTGCACCACCAGTCTGTATCTTGTCTGCTTCACCCATCGAAACCCAAGGCGGCAGGAGTGGCGCTGAGCTGGCAATCCATGGTTTTCCCGTGTGATGGACTCCGCATCTTCAGGTAGGACATTGGTTTTCAGGCATTTCACTCATACTATGAATGGAGAAGAGCGACGGTATCGATGACGCTTTTGGAAGGGGCACGAGCTTCATATTCAACCAGAGACGCAATGGAGGAAACCGGATTGATGCATTCAGCGCATTCCCGCCAGGGGCATTTGCTGGCATTTGCCGGTGCCCTGTGTCTGACACCTGATGGTGTGCTGGTCAGGCTGGCTGGTGTGGATGATTGGAGCCTTGTCTTCTGGCGAGGCGCCATGATTGCTGCAGCATTGTTCCTGATACTCGCTGCGCGGCATCGTTCACACTTTTGGCATCATGCTATGCCTGGAAGCCGCCGTGCCTGGTTTTGTTCTGTGTTGTTTGCCGCCAGCAGTATGATGTTTGTTCTGGGCATCACGCATACCACTATTGCCAGTGCTTTGGTGATATTGAGCACAACGCCGATGTTTGCTGCCCTATATGGTCGGCTGTTTCTGGGCGAGATAACGCCCTGGCGAACCTGGTTGGCCATGGGGGGCGGGGCGACAGGTATTGCAGTGGTTTTTGCCGGGGACATTCAAGGGGGAAACTGGCAGGGCAATCTGTTTGCACTGGCTTGTGCCTGCTTGACTGCCGCCCATATAACGGTGATTCGCAGTGCTGCATCAGGGATGAATGTCATGTCTGTCTACGGTTGGGGCGGCATGCTATTGGCCAGCGGGTGTCTGCTGCTTGTTCCGTCATTATCGTTTAGTTTCCAGTCGCTGCTGGTACTCGCAATAATGGGGCTGTTATCCGGTTTGGCCTTTTTTATGCTGGGCGAGGGCGCTAAGCGAGTACCGGCGCCGGAAGTGACATTGATGATGTTGTTGGAGCCAACACTGGGACCTGTCTGGGCGTTCCTTGTTCTGGGAGAGATACCGACTCTATGGGCTGTTATTGGAGGGGGGATTGTCATCGTGAGCTTGGTGTTTCATTCAATCGCACATTTTACATCGAACCAGAACGCTTGAATGGAACGTGAAGGACAATTTTTTCCTGTATCTGTTATCTCAGGGAAGTCCTTGTTTCCTTATTTTATGAACTATGACATCTAAAACCAGTCTATAGATACTGTGAAATGAAAAATGTCGACTGGTTTTGATAACAGATTAAATTAAAAAACATACTTTTTATTATTGGGGATTTTTGTTTAGAGATGGACGTTAGGAGTTATGGAATACGGTTTTAATCGAATGCCTGGCCATATGCCTGCATATAGGCATGATAGGGAGATAGATCCACTCGTTCGTTCTGGTAGCTCTCGGCGCATATCTGATGCTGGGGCGAGACAAAGATATATCGAAGATTCAAATGCCTCCTGTTGTTGCAGTATAAGACGTATTCGGGAATTTTTGATTTCTTGTATTGATGCAATCGTTAATTTCTTCTGCTGCAGACAAAATGCAGATCACGCATCCGTTGAAAAACAACCAAATTCCATGTGTAACCAGCCTGATGAATTGACGGTTTATGACTGGAGAGCATTGGATTCTCGCTGGGAAAGAGAGTGCCAAGCAGTGGAAGATATTCATGCTGAGTGTGCTGCTCGCCCCGCTCGGATCGCTTTTGATTTGGTTGATGACGTCTGGAATTTCAATCTTGATGATATCTTCCGTATGCATAACCGCGAGGCAAATTCATGGGAAATATTGAGAGATAGGACAGGTTGGTCTTATTTCAGCACTAATCCGTTCGCAGAGATTATCCGTTTTGCCGGGCCTGACTTTTCTGTTGAACACTTGCAAAGTGCGTTTAGTGATATTTATAAAAAATGCCCGGATAATTATCAACTAAATCGCTACTTCTCTGCATTGATAAATTATATGATCCGAAAGAAAGCATGGATTGATAATCGGAAGGTTGTCAGGGTTACTCAACGGAGGGGGGGAATAAGAACGGAGGATATCGAACACCGTCAGGATAACAGAAGCAGATTAGATAGAGAGAAGGAAATGCGAGAGTTTAAGGAGGAGTGTTGTGAAATTCTCGCTAATCTAATAGAGGCTTCAAACACCTGTGTTGATCAGTTAGGTGATGTTATAGAGGGGTGTTTTGTGAAATATGTTGGTCTTGGTGATCAATATAACGCAAAGAGTGATGCTATAGGACATGCCAGGCTTTGGATGGCATTGAGACTCCATCAATGGAAAATGCGCATTATTGAAGACAGGATACAGTATTATCAAAATCAAGGGCTTCTGAGTGATCGTGCAGAAAAAGAAATGGTAGAACTGAAAAGAATTATCATAAATCATTTGGCCTATTCGAAAGACTCTGATAAATATGGAATAGCACGGAATGAGCTGGCTAATCCAAAGCAGGCAGAAAATTATCAGGATCAAGTGCCCCCTCAGCTTTTAGAGGATGTAAAGAGGAGAATGACTAAAGACAATGCGCTTGATTATATGGTCGATGTAATAGGCACTCCTTGGATAAGAGGAGAAATCACTGGTGCCAACGATATGTGTCTTGAGTGGGTGAAAGACTTTAGTAGAGCATTAATGATTGATGAGTTATCAGACGTTGATTTGACGTCTCTAGATCAAGGTCAATCAGAAATTCTAATGGCTGATGATCAATCGGAAATTACCAGATTGAAACGAGTGAATCGTCAAAGGATGGATCAGTTTTTAGATAGAATGGGCGATTTAGGTACGAATCATCTTACACCAACTGGTGTTATTTATATACTTCAAAGGCTTGGTATCGTGCAGAGTGTATCGCCACATTTGGAACATGGCTTTAGGTGACATTGATGTCGGAATAAATATCAACCTTTGTTGATGTATTCATTTGTCCTGCTACTCATATTGGGTGATTAAGCGGAGATGCTGTCAGTGCATCCCCGCTATTTGGCTATTTACAGCGCGTTGCGGAAAATCTGTTCAATATCCGTCTGGGTGCCCTGGCGGGGATTGGTCAGTGCGCAGGCATCCTTCAGGGCGTTTGCCGCCATGCACGGAATATCGGCTTCGCTGACATTTAATGCGGTCAGGCTGGTGGGAATATTGACCTTCAGCAACAGACGGCAGACTTCCTCAATACCCATCACAGAGGCTTCACGGGCATTTTTACCGTGTACACGGCAACCCAGGAAGTAAGCGACATCGGACAGGCGGTTGGCCGCCGTTTCCATGTTGTAAGCCATCACATAAGGCAGCAGTACCGCGTTGCAGATGCCGTGGGGCAGGCCGTATTTGCCGCCCAGCTGATGGGCCATGGCATGTACGTAGCCCAGACCTGCGTTGTTGAACGCCATGCCGGCCATGAACTGGGCATAGGCCATCTGTTCCCGGGCTTCCTCATCCTGACCGTTTTCCACCGCACGTGGCAGGTATTTCACGATCAGTTCCATCGCCTTGCTGGCGACCGCATCGGTCAGGGGCGTGGCCTGGGTGGAGATGTAGGCTTCAATGGCGTGGGTCAGTGCATCCATGCCGGTGGCAGCGGTCAGGCTGGCCGGCATGCCCAGCATCAGTTGTGGATCGTTGATGGAAATGGCGGGTGTTACGTTCTGGTCAACAATCGCCATTTTTACATGGGTCTGCTCATTGGTGATGATGCAGAACCGTGTCATCTCGGAGGCAGTGCCTGCCGTGGTGTTGATGGCTACCAGGGGCAGGGACGGACTGTGGGAACGGTCAATGCCCACGTAATCGCTGATATCGCCGCCGTTGGTGGCCAGCAATGCAATGGCCTTGGCGCAGTCATGGGGCGAGCCGCCGCCCAGGGAAATCACGAAGTCGCAGCGATTCTTGCGCAGTAGACCCAGGCCGGACTGCACGTTGGCGACAGAGGGGTTCGGGCAGGTGCCGTCGTAGATTACTGCATCAATCCCGTGCTGGAACAGCATATCGGTCACGATGGTGGCAACGCCGACCTTGCACAGCATGGCGTCGGTGACGACCAGTGCCTTGCTGCAATCCATGGCCTTGATCTTGCCGATGGCGCGCGTCAGACAGCCACTGCCCAGCAGGTTGATGGTCGGCATGATGAAATCATGGCCCGCGTGCTGGTCGCTGGGGCTGGGACCCGCCTCGGACAGTGCCGGCGGCTCCTTCGGGTGGGGTTTGCCGTGATGAATGGTGATATCGGCGAGGCGGGCCTTATCGATGGCGCCGGGCGTCAGGATGTAGCCGGGCTCCACGTAAAGGGTGCCGTCGGTACAGAAATTCTCCAGGTTATCCGGGGTGATTAGCTTTTTGGTCAAAACGCGTTGTCCATCGTCGATCAACTCATAAGGGACATAAACTAGCAATGGTAGTGAGTGGAAAAATTGATTTTTGTCAAAAAGTGAGTTGTGTTTGTCGTATAATCATCGGTGATGCCGTCATTGATCAATGTTTAATGATCGGTTTCCTGACCTGTTCTGCAATAGGTTTTGCTTGTGGGAAAAAACAAGAATGTATAAGTACTCTATTCGGATGGTTAAAAGAATAGCGGAGAATAGTGCCGTCATTGTATAAGTGTTTTCAGTTCTCATTATCTATTTTATTTTTTATGGAATGAAAATAGATTGTTATGAGTAAGTGCCATTTAGTATGACACTTACTCTTTTGTTTTTATAACTTTTAGATATTCAGAAGTTGTCCAAATGTATAAGGTTCATCATCGGGAATATCAGTGGGGATAAGTGATTTAAATAGATGCGGTCTCAATAAATCGCTTGATTGGATACACTGATCTTTTAATGAATCGGGTAAAAAATCCCAGAATGTTGTTCTTTGTGGTTGTTGTCTGAAATTAACCTCTGTACCAGCAAACCTGTTCTTGCTGAACTCGCCCTGTGAAGCTAAAGCTTCTTCAGACATTCTTAATGAAACCACAGGACTTCTGAAGCTGGCAGCAGTGCCATCCACGAACCACTCCAGAATAGCAGCAGCTTTCATCGGCTTATCCTGCGTATAGCGAATTTTAAATCCAGCTTGCTCAAGGTTTCTACGTACCGCTTCAGTGTTTGTCAGCGTATTATCATCATCGGCAAAATGATTGAGTTCCTCAAGCGTTTTGAATGCTGTCCCATCAGGCATTCTTTCATTGATGTTGGCGAGAAGCGTTCTGGCACCTGGTAGCTTTTGCGTTGAGCCTGTTTTTAGGTCAACCAGCGTCACATAGGATTCCGGATGGTGGTCTTCATTTCTGGTATGTTCATCCGTCGCATTAGCAATGGCTACAAGATTCTGATTGCCTTCAGGGTTTTCCTGGATTGCAATGAATGTGGGGTAACCTCCACGAAAAACAGTGGGCAGGCTGCGGTAGCCTTTATATAAATCTTGTGCTTTTGTTAAATCATGAATACTGAGCTTATGTTTTAAATCGGCAATTATTTCCTTTATATCCTCATCAGGGAATAAGTCTGCAATTCTATTTTTTATCTCGGCATTGTTGTTCAAGATATCAATGACCTGATTTCCTAAATGCTGGATTAGCAGCGTATGAAAAAATAAATCCATCCATGAATAGGCGAGTTCGTCTCCAGTTAGATTACCCTTTTTCAAGTAGCTTATAATTTGTTCTTTGGTCATTGTGCCTTTATCTTCAGGTTCAAGCGCTGTGCGTAGTTTGTAGGCGAATCGTAACGTTTCAATATCTGTTTTTTCGAATGACATCACGCGTTGAAATGCCTCGAAAAGATCCAAATTGCCTGAGTCTATAGTTTTGCCGGCGAGTGCAGACTGAATTTTTTTAAAGTCTTCAGCCCCTAGCGCTTGCTCTTTTATAGCGGTGGCGTGTGCTTGTAATGGATTACTTGTTTGCGCGGCAATCGTACGTTTTTCGCTAGAAATTTGTGGTGCCATTGTGTCTGTCTGATGTTGGCTTACCTGAGTAGTATCCTCTGTTGCGAGTTTAGACAAGTGTTCAGGAAGATTTTCTTGTGAAGAGCTTTTAAGTGGGCTTGTTGGTACTGTTCTTTCCATATCTTATACCTCTAAAGACTGTGGTGTTGAATACATGTTTCACTGGTTATATTGAAACTGCTGTAATGAAAAACCTTATTTGATATAAGGTCACTGATTATGACCACCAGATCATTTAAATGATCATTGCATTGCTGGAAATAGTTGAGATCTCTAACAGAAATGTTATTTGGACGTTTCTAGGTGCGGATAAGTACACTGCTATTTTAATCGTCATGAAAGTCATGTGTTCATTTTTTGTCGTTCTTTTATTTTTTTAAACTATTTTGTTGATGATAGATTTTTGTTAAGCCAAGCGTTAATTAGCGATTATACGAGTCTACATATGTCTGATACTGCTTACATGGCTGAGGCCATCGACTTTGCCCAAACGAACCGTGTCTGGCCCTTTGCGGCAGTGATTGTGCATGATGTGACGGGCGATATTCTCGTGCGCGCAACGGATGCTGCCCATATCAGTCCGCTCTATCATGCAGAAACCCTGGCCCTTCATGTGCTGGCAACAGAAATGCCGGAATATCAGGACAATGGGGAGACTTTTACGCTCTACTCCACCGCAGAGATTGAGCCTATGGGCATGGGCTGTTTGTTCTGGGCTAACCTGCTGGGTTTTTCGGTATCCCGCGCAGTCTATGGCGCATCGCTGAATGCGATCAATCATATATGGGGTTGGGGGGATCAAATGGATTCACGGATGTTTAACCGGACTTTTGAACACGCCTCGGTAGTGATTGATGGTCCTGTTATGGAAACGGAGTGCCTGGCGCTGTTTGAGCAGGCTCACAAGTATCAGGATACGCTGGATCTGCAGCGCCCGGGTAAAACACTTTCCATGAATCCGACTGACTTCTGGGATATTGTCACGCCACAGGGCACCCGGGACTGATCGTTCTCTCAGTGTTCAGGGCTATGGTAAGTATGGCTGACAGCGATGTGCTATTGGTTGTCTTTCAGGTGATCATATAATGCAATGAACAGACACGTTTTGCCGCTTTTTGATGACCTATTACGATGCCCTTATACCGCTATGATGATGTACAGGATCCGGACACACTGGATTGCCCGCTGATGGGAATTGCGGTGGATTCCGGACCCCACGAATCGCCCAGTCATCAGCACCAGAAAGCCCAGCTTCTTTATGCCGTTGAAGGCAGCATGACGATTACCATGGCGGACACGCTGTGTATCTTATCGCCTAACCGTGCCGCCTGGATACCGCCGGGGGTTGAGCATAGTACGTGTACACAGGGGTTCCATTATCGCAGCCTGTATTTTGATACCCGTTATTTCACGTCCCTGCCGATTAGTCAGAGTCTTCTAAATGTCGCCCCTCTTTTTCGGGAATTGATCCTGCGAGTCTGTGAATGGCAGCCAGGCTATCCTGAGGACGGGGCTGAAATGCGGCTTGCTACTGTTCTTCAGGACGAATTAATCCGAGCTGTTCGTGCCGATCTCATGCTGCCTCTGCCACAGGACAGGCGCTTGCGGGGGATAGCGGATCATTTATTACAACATCCTGATGATGGCCGTATATTGACCCGGCTTGCAGCGGATGTCGGTGCCAGTAGCCGCACGATAAGCCGGCATTTTCGGCATGAAACCGGTATGAGTTTCAGTGCCTGGCGGCAGCAGTTGCGCTTATTGAAAGCAATGGAATTGTTATCTGAGAAGTTACCTGTATCGAAAATAAGCGCTCAATTGGGCTTTGCCAGTGACAGTGCGTTTATTGCGATGTTCCGGCGGCAGACGGGGGTGTCTCCAGGGCGGTATTTTCTTTAGATAAAGGCTCATTCATAGATGTCTTCCCAGGGCCTGGGGGTCATCAGGTATGTTTCCAGGCTTGTATCAAGTTCATCGATTTCTGATTTGAATGCCCAATAAACAGAGGGCAGGAACGTCAGTACACCGCCAATAACGCCGAATGCCAAACCAAAGCCAAAACCCATGACCCCGGCAAGGAAAACACAGGGAACCATGATCGCTGTAATTCCCCTGTTTTCTATTGATTGCCATGCTTCATCAGCAATCGAACAGGTAAAAGCCTTGGTGGTCATGACAATATCTGATATCAGCCGTCGCAATGGATATGTAATACGAAATATTGCCCGTCCAAAAGCCGTGCGTTTAATGGGGGCATTATTTTGATTTGTCTCTGGATTGTGGCAACAGGAAGAAGTACCTTGTAGGCTGATGCATGACATAATATGTTCCTTAATGTTCGTTTGACGAAGGTACTAATTCCTCCGGATAGATACACCCAAAGAATGGGAATCAGTATTACATGTGGGGATAAGGGGTTAAATGCTACTTTGGTCATAGTATTCAATGATTGTGATGTTGGTAGGACATTGAAGTGGTTTGATTGAGTGATAAAGAATCCGGTTTATTAAATTTCCGAATGTATCTTTGTGCTTTGATTTCCAAGGAGTACCTCGTCTGATGCAATAGTCAGTGCTTGTGATGATTCCGTCACGCATTCCGGTGATTTAGTTTCATCCATTGTATTGAAAAGAGTACTTCTTGAGAGGAGGGTTGATCCGGCCCGCTGTCTCCATAGGCTTGTAATACTTTTTGTATGAAACCAGACGATTGATAATCAGACTCCAGTTTGTTCATGGCGGAATCGTAAACCCAGGCCATGCAGTAAGGGGTATAAAAGAAGGTAAAGCCAACGCCAGCCAGCCCACCGGCTGAAAAAACAATCAGCACAAATATGCCGAGAATTTCTGCTGCTGGCCCACAGACTGGGGCCATAAACGGTATTCCTGAAGCAAGTACTGTAACGGCCGCCAAGCCACCCCCGAGCCCCATCACTGGCGCTGCAATGAGTGCACAGTGAACGGTGCCAATAACGGCAAAAATAGCGATGCCTCTGTTAATACATCGACGATATACGGGGGGCTGGTGTCAGAGCCGCTACATCTCCCTCATTTGGCCAATAGCTTTCCGGGTGGAGCGCACAATTATCCAATGTTGGCGTGTTGTTGGTAAACACGGTGCTTGGTGGATGAGTAATTGACGGTGTGCTCTCTTTCATACCTTGAAACCCAGCGTGTTTTTTGTTGCTCCCCGTCAGCAGCGCTGAAATAGAAGACTTTTAGCTTGGAGTTGCTCTATGGTGAAAAGTTCCTGCCGATTGCAAGGGGGCACCATTACAGGCAAAAGAGCATAAGGCTCTTTTGCCTGTAATGAGGTTAAAGCGTGAATGTCAGAAAATGAAGGTTAAAGGCCATTACGGCAGTCAGCTGAAATGGTCAGTAGCTTCGCGATATTGCAGGCTGTGCGGCGGATGTTCTTATAGCCGTTCCGCAAGATGGACTCCATGTCTGCAAGGTGGTCTATTGCCGGAAACAGGGCATCAATACCTTCAGCATGTACCAGTTCGTGATCGTGACCTAGGCAACCGGCGATAGCAATGACCGGAAGATTCGCTGTTTTGGCATGCCGTGCGACGCCAACCGGTGTTTTGCCACAGGCGGTCTGGCCATCAATACGGCCTTCGCCCGTGATGACCAGGTCTGCTCCCTGCAGTTGGCTGGCCAAGTCGACAGCTTCCATAACAATGTCAATGCCCGGCTGAAGAGTAGCATCAAGGAACGCCAGCAGGGCTGCTCCCATGCCTCCTGCAGCACCAGCGCCAGGTATTTCTCCGATGGTTTTCCCCAGTTGAGATTGAAGTCGTTGCTCGTAATGTACTAGTGCACGATCGAGTTCTAGAACCTGTTCGGGGCCAGCCCCTTTCTGGGGGCCAAAAATATGGGATGCCCCGTTAGGGCCTGTCAGTGGGTTATTCACATCGCAGGCTACCTGGCAGGTTACATCTGCAAGACGTGGGTCAAGGCGGCTGGTGTCTATTCGATGCAGCGACAGTAACCCTGCACCGCCCAGTGGAATTGGGTTGCCGTGTTCATCCAGAAACTGGATGCCTAAAGCCTGCATCATACCGGCGCCACCGTCGTTGGTGGCGCTGCCGCCGATGCCGATGATCAGGTGTCGAACCCCGAGGTCCAGCGCTTTGCTGATCAACTCGCCGGTTCCATAGGTGGTGGTATGCAGGGGATTTCGGCTTGCCGGTGGCACCAGCGCGAGGCCCGAAGCTTCGGCCATCTCAATGACAGCGGTTTCACCATCCCCCAGCAATCCCAGTGCGGCGTTGACCGGTTGTCCCAATGGTCCGGTCACGGAATATTGCAGCAACTGGCCACCGGTGGCATCCACCAGAGAACGGGCGGTGCCTTCCCCGCCGTCTGCGACCGGCACCTTGATGCATTCGGCATCAGGGAGAACCGACAGAATGCCTTCCTCTATGGCCTTGGCCACTTCGAGTGCGGTCAGGCATTCCTTGAATGAGTCAGGCGCTATCACAATTTTCATGGTGTCAGAGGGTTTTCAGTGTGTTCATGAGGGCCCGATGGATGAAGCATCGGGCTGACATCATTCGTCGCGTTTCGACTGAGTTTACAGCAGTATCAGGCTCATCAGGTAAACCACCGTGATGCCGGTGATACCCTGCACCAGTGTTGCCATGGTCTGGGCCCGGTAGGCCGTGGACACGGACATGTTGCTGAACTGGGAAACCACCCAGAAGAAACTGTCGTTGGCATGGGAAACGGTCATGGCGCCGGCGCCGATAGCCAGTACAGTCAGCGCCCGTCCCATCTCAGAGGCAAGTCCAATGTCACCCAGCATGGGGGCAACCAGTGCAGAGGTCGTTACCAGTGCGACAGTGGAAGAACCCTGCGCGGTTTTCAGCGCTGCCGCAACGATAAAGGGCATGAAAATACCAATGCCCAGGCTGGAAAGGGTTTCCCCGAGATAGCTGCCGATCTCAGTGGTGGAGAGCACTTTGCCAAATGCACCGCCGGCGCCGGTAATCAGCAGGATCGGTGCGCAGGCCAGGATGCCTTTGCCAATCAGGTCGGTGAACTGTTCCATGCGCTTGTCACCGCGGATCAGGGTGATAGCAAGGCCCAGACCGATCATCAGGGCATTCAGCGGTGTGCCTAAAAAGGCAAACAGCTTCAACGCCAGGCCTTCGCCCAGTGGGTGGCTGGGATAGTTGGCGACAGAACCCAGGCAGATCAACAGAATGGGCACCAGGATGGGGGCGAATGCCTTGGTCGGTGACGGCAGCTCACCGTATTGGGCGCGAAGTGCCTCGTAGTCCTGGTCGTCGTCGGCATCTTCACCGCAGGTCAGCTGGTCAGAGACATGGTTGGCCCAGAATAAGCCGGCCACGGCAGTGAAGGCGGCGACCACCAGACCGAGACCGATGACCAGGCCGAGGTTCTCAGCCAGACCAAGGTTACCGGCAGCGGCAATCGGTCCCGGTGTCGGCGGAACAAAAGTGTGTGTGGCGTAGAGACCCGTCGCAAGCGCGACACTCATGGCAACGGCCGAAGCGCCCAGACGCTTGCACAGTGAACGCTTCAGGGAGGTCAGGATGACATAACCGGAATCACAGAACACCGGAATCGACACCAGGTAACCGATGATGGACATGGTGAGATTCGGAAACCGCTGTCCCAGCAACCGGATAATGGTATCCGCCATGGTAATGGCGGCACCGGTCTTTTCGAGGATGGTACCGATCAGGGTACCCAGAATAATCACAATACCGATCGAGCCGAGGATGCCACCAAATCCAGCGCTGATGGTTGCTGCCACCTGATCAAGCGGCAGCCCGGCCAGAAACGCGGTGGCAAACGCCGCCAGTAAGAGTGTGATAAACGGATGCAGTTTAAAGCGTGATGTGGCCAGCACGACAAAGGTGACCACGGCCAACAGGACCAGTACCAGGTACATGTTTCAATCGCTCACTGTTCGTAAAGGGGGTTGTGGGAAGTTGTTCCGATTTGTGCGAAGCGTGATCGCAACGGTTTAAGCGAACAATGATATGAGTCAGTTTCCCGACAGAGAGGGGCATCCTGGCACGAATAAATTCAGGGGGATATTGCCTGAAGACAAGACTTCAGGCGAGGTAGGCTTTCGTCAGCAGATTTTTGCAGGTGCCGGTTTCAGCGAATTCATGAATATTGGTCAGCGTGGTTTCGGCAATGGCGGTGAGGGCCTCTCGGGTAAAGAAGCCCTGATGGCCGGTAATCAGCACATTGGGGAACGACTGCAGTCGCTGGATGATATCGTCCTGAATAATCTGCTCGGACAGGTCTTCGAAAAACAGGTCGCCTTCCTGCTCATAAACATCGATGCCCAGATAACCCAGATGCTCTGCTTTCAACGAACGGATGGCTGCTTGAGTGTCAATCAAAGCGCCGCGGCTGGTATTGATCAGCATGGCGCCGGGTTTCATGGATTCCAGCGCTTCAGCATCAATCATATGGAAGGTGCTGTCCGTCAGGGGACAGTGCAGTGTGATGATATCCGCATGGTGGTATAGCTCGTGAAGCGGTACGGTCTTTATCCCTGCCGCTTTAATGGCCACTTCGTCAGGAAAGGGATCATAGGCAATGACGTTCATGTCGAAACCCTGTAGCAGCTTGGCGGTTGCCAGCCCAATACGACCTAATCCAACGACGCCGGCCGTCTTACCGGTCATATTGAAACCCAGCAGGCCATTCAGGGAAAAATTGCCCTCGCGGATGCGGTTCCAGGCCTTATGGGTTTTTCGGTTCAGGGTCAGGATCAGCGCCAGGGTATATTCCGCCACGGCCTCCGGAGAGTAGGCCGGCACCCGTGCCACTTTGATACCCAGTTTATCGGCAAGACTCAGGTCAACATTGTTGAAGCCTGCGCAGCGGAGGGCGATCAGGCGAACACCGGCATCCGCCATGGTTTCCAGTACCGGCTGGTTGAGAATGTCGTTGACGAAAACGCATACGGCATCGTGCCCCCGCGCCAGTTCACGGGTTTCCTCGTTCAGACGGACCTTGAAATAGTCAAGCTGGAACGCGTACTGCTGATTGGCGCGGTTCAGGTATTCACGGTCATAGGGCTTGGTGCCAAAGACAGCGATCTTCATGGAAAGAACCCTCTGCCTGATCAGGAATATTGGAGTAATAGTAGCTCACTGCCATTAAGCGGGTTACATAAACGCCAGAGGGGAGTTGTCGTCAAACCGGCCCTGGCCCTGAGGGTTTCCTTCTTTTGTAAGGTAAGGGTATTCCATGTATCTGGCCGTTTTTTGTGCGGTGTCGTGCCCATACAGTCTGGCCACCATATACAGGCTCATATCAATACCGGCACTGATACCGGCCGAGGTCACTATCTGGCCATTGTCGACAAAGCGCTGATCACGTATCAGCCGGGTAGATGGGGAGAGTTCAGCCAGTGTGTCGAACACGTCGTGGTGGGTTGTCGCTGGCAGGTCATTGAGCAGCCCGGCACCTGCCAGCAGCAAAGCACCTGAACAGACGGACAGTACATGCTCAGCGTTGGCGCTAATTTGCTGTATCCAGTGCATCACTGCCGGTTGTTGCAGTACCTCACGGGTTCCATCCCCGCCGGGAATGATAACGATATCGGCTTGCGGCATGGCATCCAGCTGAATATCCGGGTTAACGGAGAGACCATTTCTGGCAATAACCGGATCGGTTGTCACAGCGACAGTGTGGAGGGTGAGCAGGCGATCCTGGTTCAGCTCATTGGTGACGGAAAAAACTTCGAAGGGACCGGCGAAGTCCATGACCTCGACATCATCAAACAGTAGCAGGGCAATCGTTTTTTTATTCATCATTATGAATGCCGTCTCAATCGTGTGCTAAACCGCAGATCAGTATGGGGATCTGCAAGCCGTATGGCAATGCTTCATCTATGATGGCAGGGTTAGAGGATAAACCCTGTGAAACCCAATAATGGCTGAGTGCTGATGAAACTGTGGATGATCGTAGCGGGTGTGCTTCTGCTGGTAACTCTCTATCTGGTGGCCTGGCCTGTGCCGGTGACACCGGTGGCCTGGCAGGCGCCGGATAATCCCGGCTATACCGGTGACTTCGCGGCGAACAGCGAACTCTCTTCACTGGAAACGCTCACGCTGGAAGGGCGTGATGGCCCGGAAGACCTGGCCATGGATCAGCAGGGCAGGATTTATGCCGGAGTGAAAGATGGGACGATCCTCCGCATTATTCCCGGCGGCAAGGTGGAGCGTTGGGCGGAAACCAGCGGGCGTCCCTTGGGGCTGGGTTTTGATTCAAAGGACAATTTGCTGGTGGCTGATGCCTACCGGGGGCTTTTATCATTTGATCCGTCGGGACGGAAAACCGTGCTGGCAGACCAGGTCGATGGCCAGCCGCTGGTGTATGCCAATGCCGTCGATGAAGGGCCGGATGGCACGCTCTATTTTTCCGAATCGTCCGTCAAGTTTGGGGCTGAAGCGTCAGGTGGCACCTACGAGGCGAGCCTGCTGGATCTCATGGAGCATGGTGGGCATGGGCGCCTGCTCGCGTTTGATCCTGCCACGGGCGAAGTCCGTGAGCTGGTGAATGGGTTGAACTTTGCTAACGGCGTCGCAGTCAGTCATGACGGCCGGTCAGTACTGGTCAATGAAACCGGTGGTTATCGGGTGCTTCGCTACTGGCTGGAAGGGGATAAGGCTGGCACGGTTGATGTCGTTATCGATAATCTGCCCGGATTCCCAGATAACCTGTCCAAAGGGCAAAATGGACGCTACTGGATCGGGCTGGCATCACCCAGAAGCACTGCATTGGACAAGCTGTCAGACAAACCGTTTCTGCGCACGGTGGCACAACGTCTTCCCCCGGCAATGAGGCCAAAAGCACAGCGTTACGGGCATGTCGTCGCCTTTGACGATAACGGCAATATTGTCAGAAATCTTCAAGATGAACTGGGACGCTTCGCCTTTACCACCGGCGTGCTGGAAACGGATGAATACCTCTACCTCTCCAGTTTGATGGAGCAGCAGATAGGACGGGTCAGGAAAGTACGGCGTGATTAATGCCTATTGTCAGTGTGGCTGACAATACTGCCCAGTATCCGTGGGAAAATACAACGAGATGAAGACAAAGGCATCGAGTGGTGGTCTATCCCTATATTAAGGTATGGACGGTTAAGAGATGCATAGTGCGCGTGCTTTGAAACGGATACTTCGTCGGCCGATAAATCAGAATGCTCAAGAAAATCTGCAGCGAAAAACAAGCAGTTTACGTTTGATCAGAAAGAAGGGTATTAGCCCTCACCATTTGAAAAGAAAAGGCGTTGCGGCCGAGGTATCACTGGTTCGGGAGATAAAGCGTAAGTGTGACCGGAAGGAAAATGTACCGGATCATTACCCGTCAATTCGTTTACGAAAAACACGGCACTCTGATGTGCCACGAGTGGATTACAAAAGGCTAAATGATGTCGGTTGTCGCGATCAGGAAGTAGAGAATTCTCAGGTTCTTAATAAGAGGCTGCCACTGCTGGGCATTTCTGATGAAGGCCGGAAGCAGTATGCCAATCTTACCCGAAACCCAGATTATAAGCTCTTACAATTAAAGTCTGGCAGTGAGTTTATCAGGAAAAAATCGCCTCCCCCTTATATAGGTCTGCATTTTCTTAGCCCGGAATTACGGGGTAATGGTAATAAAATGAAAAAGGTGGATCAAAAGAGGCAGTCTGACGAAATCAATAAAATTGTTAGACAGATTGACCATTATCTTGCATCCACAGCAAATCCCGATGATCCAATTTATCAACGAGTGCGGGTGAAGGTCGTAGAAAAAACGCCATCAATTCCAGCGAACCATCCATTTTTGCTTGAACAACAGTTCGGTGGGTATGCAACAGCCTTTATGCCAAGGGGGACTGTCTTATGTCACTATGCAGGGATATTGGATTTTTATGATAATGAGTCGCCTAACGCCAGGCTGAGAAATAACTATTGTCTGGGTCTTGAAGACAATGCTGAGCACATGTCAGGAAAAAGGCAGCAGCTTAAAGGCGGTGCTCATTCTGGTGGACATCAAATCCTGGTGACATCCTATGATGCTGGGGGTAAATGGGTAGGGAATGCCGCTGGACGCATCAATGACCCCCGTGGTACGAGGGCTAAAACAAATGTTGCCATTCAATGGATCAAGGTTCACAGTAAAGATCAACCTGATCTGGTAGTTGATATGCCGTTTTTTATTACAACAGAAGAGGTTCAGCCTAACGAGCCGTTTTCTTTTGATTACGGTCTATATTTTTTTACCGATAGTACTGAATCTTCATGCAATCCTGTCTCGTTGGATGCTCCTGAATCGTGTTTAATGCCAAGAGCTTTTATATGTGGTGAATGCGGGAAGGGACTCTTCCGCAAGGGAGCGGGAGGCACTAAACCATCTGTTTTAGATGGGACTTTTCAGTGCTGTACCTCCTTGGGGTGTGATAGTGAAGTCTGGATCAGGATAAAGAGTCCGACTGAAAAGAAAAGGAAGCGTTGATCATGGCTTGTTTACAGTCAGTGGTCGGACAACGGCATCCAGCCCTTCAATCTTAAGTTCCAGCGCATAACCCATCAGTTGACCCAGCTCGCCCTTTGGAAATCCTTTTTTAGCAAACCAGAGCAGGTACTCCTCCGGCAGGTCAATCAGCACACGTCCCTGGTACTTGCCGAAAGGCATGGGCATGTTGGCCAGTTTGATCAGTTGTTCTTTCTCAAGCATGTTGTGAGTTCACCGCAGATGTCTGCCTTGTCGAAACATTGATTCCGGTTCGTGTAAAAAAGGCGCACGATCGTACGCTTTCTTGATCCATATCATCTACCTTTTCGCATTTTTTTTTTTACATTCGGGCTACTCAAAGAAGCACCAATACACACCTATTACAAGAGTATACGAGGGTCGAATGAGTAGTAACCTGTCGTCTGCAGCTGTACCGCCCGCTTCGTCGGGTAAGCCGGCACTGATGGACCGTTTTCTGAACGGCATCGAAAAAGCCGGTAATAAACTGCCTGATCCGGCCATGTTATTCGTTTATGGTTTGGTATTGATCTTTGCCCTCTCCACCTTCCTTTCCATGTTCAGCTATGACCTGATCCATCCCGTAACCAGGGAAGCCTTAACCGTAAAGAACCTGATGACCGGTGAATACCTGGCCGGGTTCCTGAGCTCAATGGTCACGACCTTCATGACCTTTGCCCCCCTGGGTATGGTGCTGGTTGCCATGCTGGGTATCGGTGTGGCGGAACAGTCCGGTTACATCAATACCAGTATCAAGAAAATCCTGCGTATTACACCGGCAAAGATTCTTACGCCGGTACTGATCGCGATCGGTATCTTCAGTCATGTGGCCTCAGATGCCGGTTACGTACTGGTCATTCCTATCGGCGGTATCATTTTCTATGCTGCCGGCCGTCATCCGCTGGCGGGTATTGCAGCCGCATTTGCCGGTGTTTCCGGTGGATTCTCAGCGGCTTTTGTACCGTCCAGTATTGATCCGTTGCTGGCGGGCTTCACCCAGTCTGCTGCCCAGATCTATGATCCGAACTATGTGGTTAATCCACTGAGCAACTACTTTTTCACCCTGTGCTCAGCCGTGTTGATTATCAGTCTTGGCTGGTATGTGACTGAAAAGATCATTGAGCCCCGCCTCGGTAAACTCAAGCTGGACGATGATGTTGAAGAAGCGCCCAACATGAGTGAGATGACGGCAAAGGAAAGCCGGGCATTCACCTGGGCCACGCTGTCCATGGTAGCGGGTCTTGTGCTGCTGGCGGCAGCCAGTCTGCCGGAATCTTCCAGCCTGCGTGATGCGTCCGGCTCCCTGAGCAGCTACAGCGCACCGCTGATGCAATCCATCGTGCCGCTGATCTTCCTGCTGTTCCTGGTACCGGGTATTGTCTATGGCAAGCTGGCCGGAACCTTCAAAAGCTCCAAGGACGTCATGGGTTCGCTGAGCAAGACCCTGGCGGGCATGAGCAGCTACATGGTGCTGGCATTCTTCTGTGCCCTGTTCCTGAAGGCGTTCGCAGATTCCAACCTGGGTATCCTGCTGGCGCTGAGCGGTGCTGAAGTCCTGCAGGCAATGAATCTGCCGGGTCAGGCGACGATTGTCGGTATTATCTTCCTGACTGCCATGGTGAACCTGCTGGTGGGTTCCGCCTCTGCCAAATGGGCGCTGATCGGCAGTATTTTCGTACCGATGCTGATGAGTCTGGGTATCTCTCCCGAGCTGAGCCAGGCGGCTTACCGTATCGGTGACTCTTCTTCCAACATCATCACGCCGATGCTGCCTTACTTCCCGTTGGTTGTCGTTTATTGCCAGCGCTATATCAAGGACACCGGTATCGGTACCGTCGCTTCAATGATGATGCCGTTCACCCTGTTCTTCCTAGTGACCTGGACCATTTTCCTGCTGGGTTACTGGGCGCTGGGTCTGCCTCTGGGCATTCAGGCGCCGTATACCTATCCTGCCTTGTAAGTGTGTCTGACAGGGAGGTCGCAAGACCTCTCTGTGTTTTATTCGATGATTCCTTTCTCTTGAAGCGCCTTCCTCAGTGTTTCAGTGCGTCTGGCGTTTACGCCCAGGTCAGAGATGCCCAGCATGGAAGAAGAGCGTACCGCCAGCCGGTTTTCTTCTGGAATACTCAGGACTTCCAGATAATCCAAAAATTGAAAAATCTTGCTGTAGCTTTTGGCATACAGGTAACCGGGGCGCTCAACGGTGATAACAGTACGGGGCATTCCTGAGACTGTGTTGACGACTTGTGGCCAGGCTTGATCAGCCGGTATGAGCAGATTAAATGGTTGGATACGGTGACTGGCAGAGTCTGTGTCCGTAGACACGCAATTGGGTGTGGATGGGCAATCTGTTAGCTTGGGGGAAGGATTGTGCGGATCCAATGGTGTGGTGATAGAACAGGCGGATAATGTCAGCACTGTTACTGCGGCTACTATGAATGTCCATGCTTTTTTCATTGTTTAATGCCACCATCTGTCTTCGTCATGGGTATGCTGTTATCGGCATACAATAACAGAATTAAGCGGTGGTAGGGTCTTGGTTATTTACCTTGTGTTTCGACTCAGCAGCATTCTTACTAACAAACCCCACGAGCCGGCGAATGGCATATTTATTCACCGTGAACTTACGACTTGATGACGGGTCTAGTGATTTATGTGCTTTCGTAAGCCAATGGGTTTACGTGAGAGCCGATTAATCATTTTGAGATTTTTGTCAGCAATGCAAAGACCTGGATTTTACCCTCGTCAAAGAGCAAGGGGGATGGGGTGGGATCAATTGCCACGGCCCCATGTTGTTTCCCCCCGATTGGGATGGGCTTATGGCGCTTGGTATGCAGCAGGCGCATTGCAGAGTCCCCGGCCGTGGTTGGCTCATTTGCCTGCTCAATTGACGGGCGCTGTTAGGCCGACAACAGTCAGAAGTATTGGTGTCACTGCACATGTTCAAACAGAAGTGGTGCCGGGTCTGCCGCCTGCCCGGGAACCGATGCGTTATGAGTCCTTTTTAGACCGTGTAGCCGCTTCTACGTCTCTAGCTGAGTTGAATGATCTGGTGGAGGCGTTTACTGCAACTATCAGTAACAACTGGGATGCAGAAGAGCATAGTGCGTTTTTATGGGGGGCCTTGATTAAAAGAGTCAGGGAGATTATCGGCAATAATATACAGCACCAATCATTTCTTGCTTATTCTGGTATGGCTGGATTAATCGATGTTATGGCACGCAATTTACATCGTTTTACTATCAGCAGATTATCGTTCCTTTTATACGATCTTGCTTATATCCTGAAAAAAGAAAAGAAATCAGGTGTTTTTAGTCAGCAAAGAGAGAAAGAAATCGTTAAACGGGCCATTGTAATGCTTTTTTCTGGCGTATCCTGTTTTATTAGTGATTATGGTGGAGATACGAGTGATAATGAGGTTGGACGTTCTTTTGGGCGATTTTATACAGCCCTTGTGATTATGCAGCCTTTTGGTTTCTTTTCAAGAAATCAATATATGGATATGGCAAAAGATATTATCCAGCACTTGAATATTTTGATGGATTCTCTTGATGCAAGAGCAGTGAGAGATGGGATCTGGTGTATATCGAAAGGGATAGATGAGGGGATTCATGAAATAGGTATGCGGCTTTTAAAGGCATTCCTTGATCGGCTATTGCAACATGCAGATGTTGTTGCTGGCGGATATGATGTGATAGATTTCAATGCTGTGCTTTCCTCTTTGTTGAAGCTTATCAAGGATGAATCTCATGAGTACTTTGAAAAACGCTTATGTGTTCATCATGTTGACTGCGTTGTTTCGAAGATTCTATCGAAAAATTTATATGATGCGAACGTTGATGATTTGTGGAGTATATTGTGTACACTCGTTGAGATAAATGAAAAGCTGCCAAATATTGATTGTGTAAAGGTTGTGAGTGCTTATGAAAGGCTATTAGATTTATCTCGCAGTAAGTTAGTAGAAGTCGCATCAATTTACAATAAGGATTTGAATAAGGAAAAAATAGTACTAAAGGTGCTTAGATATGTAGGTGATAAGAGTGTTGATTGCAAAGTATACTTCCCACTGTTTGATGCTTTTTTTGAGGGCTTTCTAGGGGCTCTGCAACAACCTCTTAAGGCATGGCCCATATGGCATCTTAATCATCTTTATCAGTGGGTTTCTGCTGCTCTTACGCAATACGTACCAACCTTTCAGGGAAATGCATCTGTTTTACAGGAATGGAAGCATTTGATGCTGTGTTCATGGCTTGAACTTTTTGCTCAGATCATGATGGCATTTCACTGGAAACTGGAGTCAGCCGAATTTGATCGTGACGCAACGGGAGAAAATTATAAAATTAGTCAAGCATATGAATTTTTCAAAGAGGTTTTTTCAGACGGTAAGTTGAAAGAGAAGTTTGAGATCTTGCTATATGCTTCACGAAGAAAAAGGCAGACGGAAAAGGTAAATATTGCTATTGCCCGGTTTTATGATGCGGCATTGGAACGTCGATATTCAGTCTGTGATGCGTTAGTTGGTCATATATCATATGTTTTTAATTATCCCAGGAGAGGGAATGGAAAAGTCATCTTATATGGTTCATCACTTTTGGTGGAATATTGTGTGAGGGGATTGTTTAAATGTGATATTAACGCCTTTTTTTCATCACCATTCGCTTTATTTGTTAATGATTTTGATTTTCTTGTAGATAATGAAGATGTACAGAAGGAACTGTTCGATAGGTTGTGTCTGTTACCTTCGGCAGTTGCGGGTCTGTTGGTTCGAAAAACTAACGAATATACCATTGTTGATAGTCAGATCATGTTGAATTGCAAAGAAGTGATTTTTGAATATGAAGGTCAACCATTGATTAATATAGCGGTTAATTATGATGTTTGTAATATGGTTGCAAGTCCATGTTTAAAAATTGCATGGAAGCCTTACTTAATGTTTGGTGACTATTTCTATATTAATCACGATCCTGGTGCATTGCTGGAGTTATTCGTGCCTGACAGTACTTGCTGTTCAGAGCTGGTTAACAGAAGTCTGTTGTCTGGTTCCTGGCAGAGAAAAAATAGGACACTGTTGAATTTGCTGGTCGTTTGTTTTTGTGAGGAGAGACTGGGTTCTGTCAATAAGGTATGGCAGATGTATCTGCAGAATTTCTATCAAACGCATGGCTTGCAGGTGGTTCGAGCGGTATTGGAGCAGCGTCAACAAAACGCCCATAGTGGAGCCGCTCATTAACGTGCCACCGTGCTGCAATCAGAATTCTTGTGATGCTATTGATCTAAGTTAACCGATTCTCGTTAGCCGACTTGATGCGTGTCAACCTACCCAACCCCTTCCCATATTACTGTTACGACCATTTCGATTTTCCGGTTTTCCCCATCGCCTTACGGCAGGTATCCGGACGATCCGGAGCATTGATGCAGGAGAATCGCAGGTGCTGATAGGCAAGGTAACAGGCAACATCTGGGCGACCCGCAAACTGGATGGCCTCAACGGATTCAAGCTGATGATCGTCAGCCTGGTGAATTCCGACGGTGCGGATTCCAAGAGTGCCATGGTGGCTGTTGATACGGTTGGCGCCGGGATCGGTGACATGGTGTTGGTAGCCCGGGGCGGTGCGGCACGTAAGGCGGCCATGATCCATGAAGGTCCTGTGGATGCTGCCATTGTCGGTATTGTGGACAACATGGAGATCAGTGGATGAGTAAACGACTGGTGACCCGGAACAACATCACCGGGTTCCTGACCGGAGACACACTGCTGCTGGAGCGGGATATGTTGATGACCCCCGGCGCGGTCGATTACGCGCGGATTCATGGCATTCACGTGGTGCACGGCGCGCAGGCGGAAACTCAGGCGCCAACACCGGTGGAAACGCCTGACACGTTGCGCCAGCGTATCGCCGACATGCTTGAAAAAGAGTTTGCTATCACCGACAGCCGTACGATTCAGATCGTGCAGGCAACCGTGGTCAAGCTGTTGGCAACCTCCTGAGCTGCTTTCTGTTTCTTTCTTTTTAACCGTTCTGAGAGTGTGACATGACCCAGATCAACGCTGAAATGCTCGAGCAAATCATCCGCAAGGTTGTCGCTGAGCAGATGGCACAACAGATCACCAAGCCCGAATTCGACAAGCACGTGGATGCGTCCGGTGTTGCAGTCGTCAAGGCGGCTACCGTCAAGTGCAAGCCATTCGATACCGGCAAGCCGGGTGACAAGGTTTTCATTACCGACCTGCTGGAACTGTCCGAAAGCCCACGTCTGGGTTGCGGTATGATGGAGATGGATAAGACCACCTTTGACTGGACCCTCGAGTATGATGAAGTTGATTACATCATCGAAGGTACCCTGAAAGTGATCATCGATGGCCGCGAAGTGGTCGGTCATGCCGGTGATGTGATCTTCATTCCCAAGGGTTCCAAGATCCAGTTCAGCGCGCCAGATTTTGCACGCTTCCTGTTTGTTGTCTATCCCGCTAACTGGGAAGAGATTGCTCGCCAGAAGAATGGCTGATTGATCCGTCCCTGATCCGGTTTTTCGGGATCGGGGGAGCCGATGGCATCGGTGCCCGTTTTCCGCCCGCGCTGAAGGGCTATCCTTAGCCCTCCGCGCTACCGCGGCATCCCTGCCGCTGCTGCAAACGGACACCGACGCCATCGACACTGGCAGCGTGATCGCCGACGAGTTTCAGTTTGCACGTATTATGTTTTTGTTCGCCGTTTATGCGGCAGGTGTTTTTAGCTTATGTCGCAAGAGAAAGAACGCATCATTCAGGAGTATGTACCTGGTAAACAGGTCACCCTGGCCCATTTGATTGCCCATCCCCAGCCTGGCCTGGTGACCAAGCTTGGCCTGAATGCCGAGACGGTCAGTGCCATCGGTATCATGACGATCACGCCAAGTGAAGGTTCCATTATTGCCGCCGATGTTGCGACGAAAGCCGCAGGTGTTGAGATTGGTTTCCTGGATCGCTTTTCCGGATGCCTGGTGATCAGTGGTGATGTTGGCAGTGTGGAAGCCGCACTCACGGCAGTGCTGGATCTGTTGGGTGGTATCCTGAAGTTTTCGCCTGCCCAGATTACCCGTTCCTGATGGCATGCCGATGAAAAAGATGATGCTGATCGGCTCGACGTCATCGGGCAAGACTACACTGACCCAGGCGCTCTATGGTCAGGAACTGGTCTATCGCAAGACGCAGGCGATGGAATACAGCCAGTACATGCTGGATACACCCGGTGAATTCATTGAGAACCGCCACTTCTATTCAGCTCTGATGACATCGTCCGTGGATTACGATGTTATCGGGTTGGTGCACGACTGCACACGTAAAAACAACCATTACCCTCCCTGCTTTACCGGCATGTTCAATCGTCCGGCGATCGGCATTATCACCAAGATTGATAGTGATGGGGGCGATGTCGCTTTCTCACGGGAAATACTGAAAGCGGCCGGTGCCCACACCCTTTTTGAAATCAGTTCAGTGACTGGCGAGGGGATTGCTGAACTGAAAGCCTACCTTGGGGTGGCCAGTTAATTGTCAGGGTGTCATACGTTTTGCCGGCTCGGATTCGGCATTGATTTCCATTCTTTATAAAACTGACGTGCTGCTTGATGCAGGTCATGTTTCAAAATAGCAGCCACGACATTTGTTGCAGAATATCAATGTAAAACACCCTGAAATTGCAAGAATGTGCCGCGATCTATACACGCCTGACAATTGTCATCGTGGTGAAGGAACTGCATGGAATAAGGTCGGGCGAACTCTCTGTACGTTCATTTTTGGGGGAATTCTGATGTATTTCAGAAAGAAACTACTGGCAGGCCTTGTTGTTGCCGGATGTGCGGCAATGGCCGGATGTGCGCTGGATGGCCAGCAGAACACTGAAACGGTTGCAGAATCCGGCAAGGTCAAGAATGTCATCATGATGATCGGTGATGGCATGGGGCCTCAGCAGGTAGGTTTGCTCCGTACTTATGCGCATCGTGCACCCAACTCCATTTACGAAGGCCGCCCGACCGGTATTGATCGTTTGATTGAAGCGGGTGTTCTGGGTGTTTCCAGCACAGGCCCACACGACAAGATCGTAGTGGATTCCGCCTGCTCCGCGACCCAGCTGGCGACCGGTGAACCGGCGTTGAGTGAAGTTATTGGTGTTGGCACCGAAGGTGAATACCTGGAAACCATCCTTGAGCGTGCCCAGAAGATGGGTAAGGCGACAGGCCTGGTATCCGATACCCGTCTGACTCATGCGACACCTGCCGCTTTTGCCGCGCATCAGCCCCACCGCAACCTGGAAAATGAGATCGCGGTGGATATGATCCGTATCGGGCCAGACGTGATGTTCTCAGGTGGCCTGCGTCATTTTGTACCCAAGTCAGTGAATGACAAGGGCGCGACCTATGAAGCCATTCGTGAACTGAATGACGGAGCCTTCACCTTCAGCTCCAAGCGCAAGGATGAAGTGAACCTGCTCACCGAAGCACAGACGGCAGGTTACCAGCTGGCGTTCACCCGTGAACAGATGGACAAGGTTCAGGATGGCAAGGTGCTGGGTCTGTTTGCCAACTCCGGCATGATGGACGGTATTGATTACGCGGCAACCAAAGATGCCGGTGATCGCTCTGAGCCCACCCTGAAAGAAATGACCATGAAGGCGCTGGATATCCTGAGCCAGGATGAAGACGGTTTCTTCCTGATGGTTGAAGGTGGTCAGATCGACTGGGCCGGCCATGAGAACGATGTCGGCGCCATGCTGCATGACATGGTCAAGTTTGATGAGGCGATCGAAGCCGTCTACGAATGGGTAGCGCAGCGCAACGATACCCTGATGATTGTGACCGCTGACCACGAAACCGGTTCCTTCGGTTTCAGTTACAGCATGAAGGATGTGCCTGAGCCGCAGAAACTGCCGGCGCCTGGTTTTGGTGACGAGCACGACTATCAGCCCATGTTCAACTTTGCTGACCTGAGCCTGCTGGATCGCATCTATGCACAGACTCGCAGCAACAAAAACATCTGGGGTGATTTCGAATCCCTGCCAGCCGATCAGCAGACGGCTAAGAAACTGGCAGAGCTGATGAGCAAGCACCATGCGTTTGAAGTGACAGAAGCCATGGCGGCCACTGTGCTGAAAACCAGCCCGAACCGTTTCCAGAAAGCAGGTCATTCTTACTTGGCCTCCAAGACCTGGCCGGCAGTGGATACGCCTTTCGAGTCCTTCTATGTTTATGGTGAAGAAACCCGCTGGAACCTGATGGGCCATGCATTGGCGGAAGATCAGTATGTGGTCTGGGGAACCGGTACGCATACCGATACTCCCGTGCTTGTCATGACCTTCGGTCCAGAGGCGGCTACCGCCCCCTTCTCGAAATTCCTGACTCACCCTGAAGTCGGTCAGCTGGCCAAGGATGCGCTTAAGTAATACCAGCTTGCGACACATAAACAGCGGGCTTATCGGTTTTCGGTAAGCCCGCTGTTGGTTAGACGGCTCTATTAGCATTGGTTAAGGTCAACACAATGGACTAGTTACTTATCACTCTGCACAGTTTTTTCAGGTTTTAAGATAATCTCTTTGCTTTACGACGTATTGATTCCATGACGCCTTTTCCCCCGAGAACAGAGTCCGCCAGACAGCGTGTGTATGCGCACGAGGCGGGTGACCGCGACACGGCACTGATGATAGGCCTGGACTTCGGGTCGACCACCAGTCGTGCCCTGGTGGCCCGTGCGCGCATGGAGCGCAGCATGACGACGGGGCGAATGGAGTTCGGTAGTCCTGATTTGCTCTATCGCTCTGAACCGGTTTTCACACCGTTTGATGGTGAAGAACTGTCGCGTACCCGAATCATTGAGTGCCTTGATTGCTGGCTGGAAGAAAGTGGTATCGACTGCCAGCAGATCTTTTCGGGCGGCGTTATTATCACCGGTCTGGCGGCAGAGCAGGCTAATGCCCATGTCATTGCCCAGGCGGTACGTGAACGGATCGGGCATGTCATCGTGGCGACAGCAGACGACCCCTGTCTTGAATCCTGGCTGGCCTTTATGGGCAACAGCCTGGAGCTTTCCCGCCAGGAGCCGCAGCGTCCTGTGATCAACCTGGATATTGGGGGTGGCACGACTAACCCTGCACTGGGTCTTGACGGTAATGTTCTGGCAGCCGGCAGCTATTTCCTTGGCGCACGTCATTTCCGTTTTCAGCCTGGCAGCTATCATCTTCTCGGGTTATCCCGTTACGGGCGAATGGTCTTTGAGCGACTGGGGATTGATACCTCCGTCGGGGAAGTGCTTTCAAAGGCTGACGTCAAGGCGGTGGTGGATTTCACCGTGCGAGGTCTCGAGGCCATTGTTACCGGTGAGGCGGCATGGTTTTCCGATGATGGTGCCGGGGCTGGATTGTGCCAGGCCCCTTATAACGAAGATGTCAGCCCTCTGACCGACGACACCATTATTACGTTTTCCGGTGGTGTCGGAGAGCTGCTTTACCGGTTGGTCATGGGGGAAGCGTTGCCCGGGACGACCTGGTATGGCGATCTGGGTATTGATATTTGCCGTGGCATTGTGGATTCTCCACTGCTATCACGCAGTCTCTATTCGCATATTCCGGAGTTTGGGGGACGTGCGACGGTCTATGGCCTGACCCTTCACAGTGCGGAGTTGTCGGGAAATACCCTGTATATGCCGCGACCCGGACAGCTACCCTTACATGACCTCCCGATTGTCGCCCGCCTGACACTGGACGCGGATACCTCAGCGCTTTCGAGTGCGGTGGAACTGGCCTGCCGCAGTCCCAACGGGGCCTGTATCCAGGCAATGGTGCCGGCGGGTGAATATCCCCGTTTCCCCCAGGTCAAACAGTTTGGTGAGCGACTGGCCGGGTTGCTGGAAACGATAGCGTTTCCTGAAGGGCATCCGTTGCTACTGCTGGCGCCGCAGGATTTTGGCAAGGTCATTGGAAACTATGCGACCCGCTGGGGACAGCTGCCGGTGAACCTGATGGCCGTCGATGAAGTGCCGGACCGGCCGGCGGAGTTCGTCAGCCTGGGGGCGGTACGGAATTATGTGATTCCGGTTTATTTTTACGGCATGCACTGATTTGAGCCCAGTGCATGTCGGCGCATGATGAAGACAAAATTCTGGAGAGAAAACAGTTATGGCTATGGCGAATGCCCGCCTGACCCCGCTGCAAGACATTTCGGTACCGGAGCCCCGGCCGGATGAAGTGTACCGCCTGAATGTCATGGGGCGGGAATACAGCTTTACCGGTCTGAAGGCATTGCTGGGTGCTGCTGACCTGCGCAAGGCCGGCGACATCAATGCCGGGCTGGCGGCTGCCGATGAGGTCGAGCGGGAAGCGGCGCGCACCCTGTTGTCAGACCTCTCTCTCCAGCACCTCTATGACCGGCCGCTGGTCAACCGCCATGGACGAATCGACGACATCATGCGGGTAGGGTATGACCTTAACCTTGAGGTGTTCGATGAACTCGCGTTAATGACCGTGGGCGAGTTGAAGGACTGGATGCAGGCGGCCAGCGGCGCGGAACTGGTCAAGGCCGGAACCGGTCTGACGCCAGTGATGGTGGCGGCAGTCACCAAACTGATGGGCGTGCATGACCTGATCTACAATGCGCGCAAGATCACCTGCCCGACCCGCGCGCGAACGCACCTTGGCCTGCAGGGCTCGCTTTCTACCCGGATTCAGCCAAACCATCCAACCGATGATTTGAGTGCGATTACGGCATTGACCTGGCTGGGTCTTTCCATGGGCAACGGCGACCTGATGATTGGTTTGAATCCCTCTGAGGATTCGGTCGACAACATCAGCGCCTGCCTGTTCCATCTGGATAAAATCCGCAAGCAGACCGGGGCGCCGACACAAATCTGTGTGCTGTCACATGTGCGTACCCAGCTGGCCTGCCTGGCTGAAGGGGCGCCGGTGGAAATCCTGTTCCAGTCGCTGGCCGGAACGGATGCGACATTGCGTGAAGCCTTTGATGTCACCGTTACCTATATGGACGACGCATACCGTTTAATGGCTCAGAAAGGCTCTCTGGCCGGCAGGGCTGAGCAGTTCATGTATTTTGAGACGGGGCAGGGCAGCGAGGTCAGTTACAGCAAGCATGACGGTATCGACATGGCAACGACTGAGGCGCTGACTTACGGCTTATGTCGTCGTTACGACCCGTGCATGGTGAACAGTGTGACCGGGTTTATCGGCCCGGAAACCCATGAGAACAGCCGACAGATTGTTTACTCCAATCTGCAGGATCTGTTCATGGCCAAGGTGATGGGGTTGCCGATGGGCGTATCGCCCTGTTTCACGCTGCATGCGGATGCAGCGGAAGAAGGCCAGGAAATGGCAGTGGAACTGCTGACCGTGGCCGGCGCCAACTATTTTATGGATATCTACCTCGGGGTAGACCGGATGCTGGCCTATGCCGATACCAGCTGCCACGATGACCAGACCATGCGGGAGATTCACAACCTGAAACCGGCGCCTGAGTTTTATCACTGGTGTATTGAACGCGGCATTTTCACTGAAGATAAGCGAGGCCAGATTCAGCGTGGTCCCAATTGGGGGAATCCTGCCATCTTTGCAGATTCTGAACATGAATTCCGTCATCTGATGTCGCGGGTACCCATGGCTTATGGCCTGGACAATGCCGGACCGCGGATGGCTAACCGGGTCATGCGCAATCTTCGTTTGAATATGGCGATTGCCCGGGCCGCGGCGGTCAGTGAATTGCGGTTTGAGGCGTTTGAAGACCTCGATTATCGCCGGATTGATTCGAAGGCATCGACCCTGGCGTTACACCATTCCCGTCCGGATACCGGTGCGACATTAAGCGATGAGTGTCGTTCAAAGCTAACGCCGGAAAATAATGATATCCAGATTGTTGTCACCGATGGACTCAGTGCCGAGGCAGTGCATCACAACATCGAGGAGCTGCTGCCTGTACTGGAAGACGGGTTGCGCAGCCGTGGCTACAGCCTTGGGCAAACCATGATTGCACCGCATGGCCGGGTCCGGTTGGCGGAGGATATTGCACAGGTTGTGAATGCCCGGATGGTGATCGTGCTGCTGGGAGAACGTCCCGGTTCCGATGCCGAGTCTTCCCGTAGCCTGTCGGCTTACCTGGTCTATCGGTTGGGTGATGAGGAAACCCGGCAACTGGCAGCCGAGTACTCCGGTGTGGAAGCGATTGCCTTTGAGGATACAGTGGTGCCGAATATCTATCACGGGGGTATTCCACCACTGGAAGCCGGTTCGCTGGTTGCAGAACGGGCCATGCAGATTTTTGATAATAAAGCGGCTGGCAACCGTCTGAATGCGATTCTGGGTAGCCGGATGGGGCTGATGCATAAGGAAGTTTTACCAGAAGCTCCGAAGGAAGAAGAAAAGAAAACCGTGCAGCCTATCCGTGTGCATGATTTCAGTAACCAGAAAACCATTTCAGAAGCGGATGTGCTCATGCTGCTGGAGTGGGGGGTGAAAGAAATCTTATTGAGTCGTCGTACGCTGCTTTCACCGTTGGCGGGTGATCTTCTGCGTCAGGCAGGGGTTAAGCTTCGCTATAACGATCGCTATCCTTTCTAAGGAAAATTATGTTGCCTGCATCCGAATAGGAGACCTATGGATGCAGGCTTATTCTGTTTCGATATTGTTTGGTTTTTCTGACAGTTCCGTTATTATCGTTACGCGCTAGCATCTGAAAGGAACTTTTCCATAAAGGGTTCCTCTAACTTTTCGATCGAGCTGTTTATCAACACACTGTGCTAGGTTAGAGTAATGGTTGCAGCATGTAGTATCTCAATGAACGTGTCTGGTAATGGTGAAACAGAGCCCTGTTGTATAACGCGAAGTGCGTGGTTTCTGAATCATATCGTTAAACCTTGTATTAATGTATTAATTCATTACCTGATTAATCCGGTTATCCATTTAATCAATTGTCAAAATTGCTGCAATATACGCCGTATTGAAGAGTTTTTGATACATGATGTTACTATTGATCCGTCTGACGTTCCTGTTGAAGAGTATGTGAATCAACCTGCTATTTTAGTGGGGTATCGATGCTTGGAGACGGGGCAGTATTACCAATCGCTGGAGGAGTATCTCGCGTCAGGTGGTGATGATGAATCCGATCAGGCGATTAAGCCGCTATTTGTTGGATGTGGCAAGATTCATAAGCAGTACCTTAATTTAGCGATTGCGCGTCATAAAATAGAGAAATTAAAAAGAGGCGTCGATAGGCAATATGAATTTGATCAATACGATTGCGCATACAATAAAGAGTTAGGGGTGCGGGAGTATTCTTTTATTAGAGCTATGTCGCCTTTAATTAATGATGTTATCAGGTGTTGCTTGGAAATTGTCGCCTATATAGAAGAGTGCTTTCCAGAGAGTAATAATGGCGAGTTGAAGAAGAGTGCTAAATATTTTCTGGGACGGGGGAGATATTACATGGTGCCAAGACATGAAAATCCTCACGCGATGTATGCAAGAATCCCCTATATTGTTGCTAACCTTTCTAGGCATATTGGGTCAGTGGAAAAGGCATTGGAGAGTGTGCCATGTCTAAAGGATGGACTTTAGGAAGAAAGGTGTCATCTGATATTGTTAGAGGTGTTTTTTTGTTTTTGATCGCGACTGTTGTTATTGGTAAAAATGTTCAGCAAAACACGGTATATATGAATAACAGCATTATTTTAACCGTTAATGCAAGAAAATGCTCCATATAATGAATAAAAAAACAGAGTTTGTCATGTTGTGTTATTTTTATCCGAACCTGGTGTTTGATGTATTGAGATGCCGGTGGGGATCGTCAGGCATTGTGTCCGACATTCATTTTCCAGAAAACTGCGAAGGTTAATACCAGGCAGCAGTGAAAGGGGTTTGAAAATGAGATCTATTTCTTCCATGCCACTTGTTTTTGCATTGGTTGTGTCTGGTAGCATGGCCCATGCCGGAACGGTGGAAATTCATCAGGAAATTTTTCCATTGTTTGAGGTGAGTGCTCGCGGGATCGAAGGGCTTGAAGATCCTGCAATAGCAACGGGCAGTTATCATTTGGCATCCTATTCAGGCTTCCCGGTGAATACAATAATGACACTGACTCCGGTATTCGATGGGTTACATAATTATCTCGCAGGGCTTGTTAGCTGGAAACATGGGCGTGAAAAAGATCAGTACATGTTTATTATTTCTGCCGGAGGCTATTTAGGTGGTGATAATAAGATGGATGAATATTGTATTTACTTAAATCTTAACTTTAAAGAGGTAGGTAAAAATTGTACGTCGCATACAGGATATTGGAATCCAACCATTGTTGAAAAGCAATCTTTCCCTAAAAACTCCAGGTTGTCGATTACTATAAAGTCAAATTGATGAAATAATCCACCGGCTGTATTTAGTCGGTGGATATGATTTTAGTGCTAGTAAATGTCGCAATTGAATGAGAATATGGTTCCAGAGCAGCGAATCGTGGTTGATTTTGTAATGGTGTAATAATGGGTGAATGATTCATAGCAGGGGGTGGGGCAGACTTTTACCCTGCATTGTAGACCTGTCGGATTGGTATCGTATATTGGGTAGGAGGTCGATCTCCCCATTAATAAAGATCCGCTGATAATAGAGCCTGTACCAATTTCGTTATGTGTGCAAATATACCGATCAAATTCGTAGTTCAACAAATACCATCCCTCATTTCTTATTTTTAGCGTTATAGGATTTTCACCTGTGCGATAGGGTATGTTATTGCATAGTGCTTCTGTGATGAATGTTAAGCCTGTCAGCATTAGGGTTGCAGACAATAAATGAATATGTACTTTTGTCATGATTAAAGCCTGAGAATATAAGTATCAATAAAAAGTGGTGTAGTGAGCGCGAATGTTTTGTTGCACTATTATATTCAAGTATCAAATTATTATTGCAGCCGAAGTATAGAATATGCCTTTCGATGTTGCCCAAACGAATCCTGGGCATTATAGGTTTTTTATTTTGCATAAGATTCTATCACCCCCATTGTTTTTTGATTGCCTTATGCGTCAACATACATGCGCGCAGTCTATTCTTTCGATAACTGTCGTATAATCATCTACCCATTAGACAGATGGCAGATGGACATATAACAGCCAACATTGGAGTCTTGACGTGGAATACAGACGACTCGGCCAGACCGATATTCAGGTTAGTGCACTTTGTCTGGGTACGATGACCTGGGGTGAACAAAATACGGAACAGGAGGCATTTGCCCAGCTGGACAGAGCAACAGCGTACGGCGTTAACTTCATTGACACGGCGGAGTTGTATCCCGTCCCCCCGGGTGCGGAAACATGGACGCGAACGGAGCAGATCATCGGTAACTGGCTACGCCAGCGTGGTCGGCATGATGATCTGGTGCTGGCTACCAAGGTCTGTGGGCCCGGTTATGACTATATGGACGGTGGTCGGCGTTTGAACTGTGAGCATATTGAGCGCGCGGTGGATGGCAGCCTTCAGCGACTGGGCGTGGATTGCATAGACCTGTATCAGCTGCACTGGCCTGACCGTAACACCAACTTTTTTGGCCGTCTGGGTATTCACATCAGGACAATGATGATAGTACCCCGATCGAAGAAACGCTGGATGTAATGGATGGACTCGTGAAGGCTGGCAAGATCCGGCATTACGGATTGTCCAATGAGACCCCGTGGGGTGCCATGCGCTACCTGACAGATAGTCAGATCAGGCAGCAGGTGCGTCCGGTGAGTATTCAAAACCCCTACAACCTGCTGAATCGTTCGTTTGAGATTGGTCTTGCAGAAATCGCTCACCGCGAACATTTGGGCCTGCTGGCCTATTCACCATTAGCCTTCGGTGTACTCAGTGGAAAGTATCTCAATGGTGCGAAGCCTGCTGATGGACGCCTGACGCTCTTCTCCCGTTTTCAGCGCTATAACAATCCACAGGCACAGAAAGCGACTGAAGCTTATGTTTCACTGGCTAGGGAGTCTGGCCTGGATCCCAGCCAGATGGCGCTGGCCTTTGTCACATCTCGATCGTTTGTCACCAGTAATATCATTGGTGCAACGACCCTTGAGCAACTGGACAGTAATTTGGCATCCAGTGAGCTGACATTGTCCGATGAGTTACTGCAAGCCATTGAAGCAATTCATACCGAACAGCCGAATCCAGCGCCTTAAGTCGCTGGGTGGTTATTCTTCAAGGGGTATTCTGAGCGGTGGTTGATGGTGCAGAGATAATCAATAGACCTCTGGACTCTCCGCTGCTCGCATCCAGGGTATTGATGGCGCGATGTAAAGCCGACAGGCTGACCCAGGTGGGTGGGTAGGCATAGCGAGCAACATCAAGAATCAGTGCACGATCCGATGCGACGTCATACGCACCCAACACTGACCAATGGCCACCGCCTTTCTGGTTCAGGGAGGGGCGATGGTAGTTGATCAGGAGATAGTGCTCCTTGTCGGTTAACTCATGGCGTAGGCGATTGCGCAGTTGATCGGTGTCAATACTGTCTCCTGGCAGGCTGTGGACCAGGACACCATGGCTTTGCAGGGCGTTGCCAAGCTCTTTCATGGTGATTCCGCGTGTTAATACGGACAGCGGTGTGACGTATTGCAGGACGTCAGGGGTGAAGAAACTGTCCTGGGTGACATGGACATAAGGGAAATAGACAGGGTCACCTGCTTGCCCAAAGGCCATGGTGTTGAGAACAGTCACTGCACTGGCGATGCCACAATAGGTTTGTGTTTTCTGGGTTGTCAGCTGTGGAATCAGTTGCCAGAAATCCGCATTGGCCGGGATTCTTTGCTGCAGGGGGGCAGCTGCCGGGGTGTTCCAGTCAATCAGGTCCGGATTTTGTGTACCTGACACGGCAAATGTGAGCAGTGCGCAGAGCAATCCAAGGCAAGTGATTGTTTGTTTCATAAAGGTTTCCTGCAGGTATTGCCGTATGGGCAACGCGTAGCAGTTTAGACCTGATTATCGCATGCGGGTTCCATCAGGAGCAGCTCTCTCCCGCCTCAATAGCGGCTTTCAGTGTCTTGAAAGTAATGTCATGCGAGCCCTTTGGATAGGTGGCAATACATTCTGCCATGGCTGTATAGGACACGGCTGTGAATTCAGGGGGCAAACCCTGAAACCGTTTGAGGTGCTGTTTGTCCGTATCGGCACCCCACACGTAGCGATAAGCGCTTAACGGTGCGAAAAAGTGCTGATAATCGTTGTCATCGGCTGACACGTGCCAGCTTTTGCCCATATTGAAGGTTTGCAGGAAATTCAGGATGAAAATTTCATAATATTCACCTTTTTCGGTACGACGGCCCAGTACAGTGAACATATCCGCTGATACCTTGTTGTGATTGCCCGAAGGAAAGCCGTCAGGTTGCTGATTGGATTTCATCTGGGTGATATTGGGGGCGAGTTTTTTAAACTGTCTGGTGTTATGGGCTTTAAGGGCACTTTGCGGGTCGATGGATGTAATCTTGCTAATACCAAGCTGCCAGCGGCCTGTGGACTTGCCCTTGTCATCAACCACCAGTTTTCCGTAGAAGGCGGTGTTGGGCAGCCAATAGAGTTTGAAGCTCTCCCCGAAATCCTCTGAGCGCAATGTCAGCAATCCGTTCTGACTGGCCAGATAATCCTCACTCCAGAAGATACCGATATACTTTCCATCCTTGGAAACCCTGACGTTGCCACAGGGGTCACCATGAAAGCGATCGGGAAGATTGAACCGGTATCCGGTTTTCTTGATAGTGAAAACCAGCCGGTCCTCAACATCAATGCCCGGTACGGGACGACCGCCAAAGCGCAGTTTCCAGTCGGTCGTTACCTGCACTTTGATACGGGGTGTGCCCTTGGTGCAGAGTGTGTCCGCCAAGGCTTGAGCCGGCAGGTTCAGGAAAAGAAGTAAGCAGACTAGGTGGATGACCGTCCTGGTGACATTACGCATGGATGCCGTAGTTTGTTGTTTATTGTCACTTCAGTGTAGCAGGACAGCTTGCCCCTTCCCTCAGGCGGTATTTGCCAGCGCGCGGGGGGATGGATACCTGGCCAGGAATTCGGTTAATGGCGCCAGACTGTTAGCCGCTTGTGCCATTTCCCGTTCCACAAAGGCCAGTATGGCATCTTCATGATCTGCCACCAGACTGCTGATAGTGTGGTGAGGGTTATCCGCTGTCACCTGTTGCCGGTAACGTTCAGCGTAGGTTCTGATCCAAGGTGCCAGTGTTGCCATCAAGGTATCCCAGGGAAGGTCAATCCAGAGGTTGGCCTGTTGTTGTCCTGCCCGAACCATGTCGTCATCGTCTTCTGGGCAGGGAATGCCCCGTGGTATCAGGTAGGCACTCAGGCATTCTGCCGTGCGCTGCTCAATATCGATTAAAAGCTGCCATGCGCGACGCTCGTGGGTACTGGTAGCGGTATTAAGTAACGTCTGGAAAAAAGCAATACCGTAAAGTTCCCCCCGGTAGGCTTGCAGTAGATGCTGAAGCAATGTGAAATCCCTGACTATTGTATTGATCTGAAATAACACATTGTCGTCAGGCAGCGGTTGGTTGCCTATTCGGTGTTATGCGGTATTCAGTCAACTGAAGCCATGAGGGGGGAAATGGCTATTTACCGAGTTGATTTTTCAGTGCCTCATCACGTTTTTGCGCCGCTTCTTCCAATGTTCCGGACATGGCTTTGGCCTGATCGATGGCTTTTTGATGGCCGGACAGGAAGTGTGAATCCGCTTCATTCTGCTGGGGTTCCTGATCACTGTTACAGGCACCCAGAAAGAACACTAGGAGTAAAGTAGTGAGTGGTAATCGTTTCATCGTGACATCCCTGTGGTTGCATTCCCAAACTAGAGAATAGCCGTATTGCGTCTCTTAAGCAGACGTTGGCCAGACTACCGTCATTGCTGAATCGACCAACGTCATGGTAAGCCTCAGACTATTTAAATACGCAGTGTTTGGCGTAGTCAGTGGCTTCATTGGCGGTCCAGTCGCCCTTGGGTTTTTCCTGGAGCCCATTGCACCAGGCTTCTGAGCCTACTTCCGGGGAGCAGGCAGTGATCAGGGTGGTAAACAGCAGGGCAGCTGTACAGGCAAGTAGCCGCTTCATCATTATTCTCCAAGTGATGGGTGTAACGCTGGGATATTAAATCACGAATTTAGTGAGGTTCTCTAACAGACAGCAGAATTATTGCAGATTGCATCGAAGAGGCGCGATACTACGCCTCGGCAAAGTATAGGGGATCGACAGTCTGACGTTAGACGAGTTGTTAGCGCATGATTTCGTTGTACTTTCTGTACAGTACCGCTTCCTCATTACCGATGCGCTTGCACAGAACCCGGATCAGGCCCTTACAGTCCTTCTCGAAACCCTCCTCGTCACCGTGTGAACAATACTTTTCGAAAAAGGCGAGGGCGCTGGCTGAGATTTGATCCATATCCTTGGCGTATTTTTCCAGTGTGGTTTTCAGTTTTTCGTCTGTTTCTGCTGCTTTCCAGAGAACAGGGTACAAATTGGCATCTTCTTTTGCCAGATGGGCCAGCAATTCTTCCTTGGCCAGAATTAGAAGCTTCCTGCCCTGCTCGGTATGGATACCAATACGCTGGACATTTAATAAGGTATCTGTGATATGGGCATGTTCCTGCAGGAATTCCTGAACGAGAGTCGACATTAAAAACATCCTGTTAGTTATGATGGCTATTTAATTAATTTTAGATTCAATCGAAGAGGATATTTTTTGACGTGTTGACTGTTTGTGATAGTTGTCTATTTATTTATTACTTATTGAAATAAATGTCGAATAAATAGCCTTTTTACTACCAATGTTTAATGGTGTCAGGGAACTTTTAGTAGATAATTAATATATTGACAACAAAATAAAAAAGGATGTTTTTTATGGCTTCAATTAATGCATTTTTTAGAATGTTTAAAACACAAAAACAGTATTCACTTGATGCTTCAGATAATAAAGATTCTTCGAACACCGTAAATGGCCAGAAAAACACAAAGAATGGTCGAAAATGTGCTCAGAATCATAAGGTAGCAGTCAGCGAGGTAGTTTGTTGCACTACCAATAAGACCTCACGAAAAGCGCTATTTAGTCGGCAGGTGAATGTTGTTGTTGACAAGGCCGAATACCAATCCGCTTTATCAACCTTGATGAAGAAAAACGATGAGTTGCCATCATGGGATCATCATGGTGGAAAGACCAGATTGTTTCGGATGAATCAAAATGAAAAGACTATGCGTCATCTGGCTATGGACCTATTGCCTGCTGGTGATAGAACAAACAAGAAAAAAGTGCAGGCCGTTTATGATCAATTAAGCCGGGATATACGTGCTCAGACCGTTGAGCTTGATGCTGAGCAGCTTGCGGCTAAGGATGACGGCAATGAGCCAAAGTCTACTTTGCAGCCTGAAGGTGCACCGGCATCTTCGGTCAAAAAGGCAGAGAGCTCTCAGACCGTTGATTGCGATGCTGAGCAGCTTGCGACTCAGGGTGACGGCAATAAGCCAAAGTCTATTTTGAAGATTGAAGGTGCACCGGCATCTAAAGTCAAAAAGACAGTGCGCTTCGCAAGTGACAATGAGCCTCGCAAGTGATGCATTTTGAGCCCTGAGAACGCCTCGAAAGTATGAGCGTCAGAGCAAACTGACGCTCATCTTCTTCTGCAATTCTTGACGCAAATCAACTCCCCGGATGATCGCGATTTCGCCATTGAGCAGTGTCATAAATCCTCACGTCCGTTCCTGTTAGCCTGCCGCGCAACAGTCCGTACACTCAGCACGAGCCGACCCGCATGCCTCGGGCCATCCCCGGGCCATCCCCGGGTCATGCACTGCATGATTCGATGACGCGTGACGGACCATAACTCTGAGATTTACCAACACACAGTCCACGAGGAATTTATGAGTATCAACGATATCATCCTCTACGTCATGGTCGGCTTCATGGTGCTTGGCGCCGTCGACAAGATCCTGGGGAACAAGTGGGGCTACGGTGCCCAGTTTGAAGAAGGCTTCATGGCCATGGGCGCCCTGGCGCTGGCCATGGTCGGTGTGGTGTCACTGGCCCCTGTGCTGAACACCATCCTGAGCCCCGTTGTTGTGCCTGTTTACGAAGCCTTGGGTGCTGACCCGGCCATGTTCGCCACCACCCTGCTGGCTAACGACATGGGCGGTTACCCGCTGGCGCTGGAAATGGCCAAGACCCCTGAAGCCGGTAACTTCGCCGGTCTGATCCTGGGCGCCATGATGGGCCCGACCATCGTATTCACCATCCCGGTTGCCCTGGGCATCATCTCCAAGGAAGACACCCAGTACCTGGCACGTGGTGTTCTGATCGGTCTGACCACTGTTCCCGTGGGCTGCCTGGTCGGTGGTGTTGTTGCCGGTTTCGATATCGGCATGATCATGGTCAACCTGGTACCGATCATCATCGTTGCCGGTCTGATCGCTGCAGGCCTGTACTTCATGCCTAACAAGATGATCAGCGGTTTCGAAATCTTCGGTAAGGGCGTTGTTGCCGTTATCACCCTGGCGCTGGCGTCTATCGTTGTTGAAACCCTGACCGGTGTCGTGATCATTCCTGGCATGGCGCCGATCTCTGAAGGTATCGAGATCATCGGTGCAATCGCTATGGTTCTGGCCGGTGCGTTCCCGATGGTTCACTTCATCACCACTCACCTGAACAAGCCGCTGATGAAGCTGGGCCGCATGATGGGCATGGGTGAAACCGCCGCTGCCGGTCTGGTTGCTACCCTGGCCAACAACATCGCCATGTTCAACATCATGAAGGACATGGACAACCGCGGTAAGATCATCAACGTGGCGTTCGCCGTGAGCGCTTCCTTCGCGTTCGGTGACCACCTGGGCTTCACCGCCGCTGTTAACAGCGACATGATCGCGCCGGTTGTTGCCGGTAAGCTGGTCGGTGGTGTGACTGCCGTTGCCCTGGCGATCTGGGTTACCCGTAACATGGCGTCCAAGTCTTCTTCTGCTGAAGCTCAGACTGCCTGATTGTAGCGGTTACCGCTGATGTCTCTGATGCTGCCGGCCTGTTGCCGGCAGCGTTTTCCCCGATACCCGCGACCGCTCCGGTTTGTCATCATCGTCCCCGATACGGTTGCCAAACCCGAGCCGTTGCCCGATACGGCGCTGGGATTTTCCTCCTCTGAAGGGCCATCCCGGCTGACACTTACTCGAATCAGGTTATCCCATGCGTGAAGAAATCCTGAGCGCCGGTATTGATATCGGCACCTCCACCACCCAGCTGGTCTTTACCCGTCTGTTTCTGGAAAACGTGTCGCCGGGTGCGATGATTCCCAAGGTGGAGATTGTTGGCCGTGAGGTGGTCTACCGCAGCCAGGTGCATTTCACGCCACTGTTGTCGCCTACCATGATTGATGCCACTCAGGTGCGGGCGCTGGTGGAAAGCGAATTCAGAAAAGCAGATATCCGTCCGGAACAGATTGATACCGGTGCCGTGATCATCACCGGCGAAACCGCGCGTAAGGAAAATGCCCGACAGGTGGCGGATGCCCTGAGCCAGCTGGCCGGTGACTTTGTGGTTGCGACCGCCGGGCCTGATCTGGAAAGTATTATTGCCGGCAAAGGGGCGGGTGCGTCGAAGCAGTCCTTCGACAAAAACTCCATTGTCGTGAACCTGGATATTGGTGGTGGTACGACCAACATTGCGGCGTATCAGGTGGGTGAACCCATTGATACCAGCTGTCTGGATATCGGCGGCCGCCTGATCAAGTTCGAGAAAGGCGGGACTGAAGTCACTTACATCTCCGAGAAATGGTACGAGATGACCCGCCGCATGGGCATGCCGGTGAGTATCGGCGATGTCCTGAGCCGCAGCCAGATCGACCGCATCATCCAACGCATGGTAGAGATTCTGGAAGAAGCCTGTGGTATTCGTCCTGCGACCGACGATCTCGCCTTCTTGGTAGGCCGTGGCACTCAGGATATGCGTCGCGATTACACCATTGACCAGATTTGCTTCTCCGGCGGTGTAGCGGTCTATGCCTATGATGAAATGCCGTCAGTCGGTGAGTTTGAATACGGTGACCTGGGCGTATTGCTGGGGCGTGCGATCCGTAAATCGCCGCTGTTCAGCCACTTCTCGGTGTTTGATGCGGTAGAAACCATACGTGCTACGGTCATCGGTGCGGGTTCCCATGCCACGGATATCAGTGGCAGCACCATCAATTTCTCCCGTGATGTATTTCCCATCAAGAACGTCCCGGTCTTGCGCCTGACGGCACAGGATGAAACCCTGCCAGCTGAAGAAATGATCCGGGTCATTAAGGAAAAATTGTCCTGGTTTGATCTGGAAACCGGCGTCCAGCATGTGGCGCTGGGTTTGCAGGGACGACGCCAGCCTGATTTCAGCTATGTCCAGGAGCTGGCGGAGATTATCATTGCGGGCATGGACACCATGATCAAGCTGCCCCAGCCGCTGATCGTGATTGTGGAAGAAGATTTCGCCAAAGTGCTCGGCCAGAGCATCGAGGCCAAGCTGAAGTACGGCAAAGATGTCGTCTGTATCGATTCCATTTCGGTGAAAGACGGCGATTATATCGATATCGGCAAGCCCCTGGCGCAGGACAAGGTACTACCGGTGATCGTGAAAACGCTGGTCTTCGGTTACTGACCGAACAAGGAGTCCCGGATGACTGAATCTGTCACCCGCCGTCCCGGCACCCTGATGGTGCAGGGAACCACCAGTGATGCAGGCAAGAGTGTGCTGGTGGCCGGACTGTGCCGTGTATTCCAACAGCGCGGCATTTCCGTTGCCCCTTTCAAACCGCAGAACATGGCGTTGAACAGCGCCGTGACGGTGGACGGTGGCGAGATTGGACGGGCGCAGGCCCTGCAGGCCTTTGCCTGTGGTCTGGAACCCCATAGCGATATGAACCCGGTGCTGCTCAAGCCCAATACCGATACCGGTGCACAGGTGATTGTCAACGGCAAAGCGCTGGCGGAGATGGATGCCCGTGCTTATCACGAGTACAAACCCAAAGTGCTGGAAAGTATTCTGGCCGCCTGGCGTCGTCTGGAAGACCAGTATCAGCACGTGCTGGTCGAAGGTGCTGGCAGTCCTGCCGAGATCAACCTGCGCGAGAACGATGTTGCCAACATGGGCTTTGCCGAAGCGGCCGACTGCCCCGTGATTATTGTTTCAGATATCGATCGTGGTGGGGTATTCGCCCATCTTTACGGCACGCTGGCGCTGCTTTCGCCATCCGAACAGGAACGGGTGAAAGGCTTTGTGATTAATCGATTCCGTGGTGATGTCAGCCTGCTGGAACCCGGCCTGTGTTGGTTGGAGGAAAAGACCGGTAAGCCAGTGTTGGGCGTGCTGCCTTATCTGCACGGCCTGCATTTGGATGCGGAAGATGCCATTACTGTTTCTGATGCCGACAAACATGACGGCCAGAGACTGAAGATTGTTGTGCCGGTATTGACCCGCACCAGCAACCACACGGATTTTGATCCGCTTCAGTTGCACCCGAATGTTGATTTCACCTGGTTGCGCAAGGGACAGCGTATTCCGCCCTGTGACCTGATCATTATCCCCGGCACCAAGAGCACCCGCTCTGATCTGGAATTCCTGCAGGACAACGGTTGGGAAGAGGATGTTCTACGCCACCTGCGCCTGGGTGGTAAATTGATGGGCATCTGCGGCGGCTACCAGATGCTGGGCCGGTTTGTGCATGACCCTGAAGGCATTGAAGGCAAGCCTGGCATCAGCGAAGGGTTCGGTCTGCTGGATATCGATACCACGCTGGAACGTGAAAAGCAGCTTCGTCGGGTGTCCGGTACACTGAGCTTGCCCGGCCAGGAACCGGTCACTGTGACCGGTTACGAGATCCATGCGGGGGTGACGAAAGGCGATGACCTGGATTATCCGGTGATTGATCTGGGCAGCCACAAAGACGGTGTGCTGTCAGCGGACGGCCAAGTGTTCGGCACTTACCTCCACGGTGTCTTTGAACATGCCGATGCCTGCCATGCCATCCTGCGCTGGGCGGGACTGGCAGCGAGTGAGGCGGCCACCTTCAATTTCGACCAGGTGCGGGAAGACAACCTGAACCGTCTGGCGGATGCCATCGAAACCTATTTGGATATGAACCAGATTCTGGCGCTGGTCACGGAATAACTGAACCGGTGGCTGCCCAGGTCTATGGGCGGCGCGACGAAACCGAGGCTTTGAGATGTCTGAGAACGAACACAACCGACTGACAAAAATCTACACCCGCACCGGCGACAAGGGCACAACCAGCCTCGGCGGAGGCACCCGCGTCCCCAAGACCCACGCGCGGATCGAAGCCATCGGTTCCGTTGATGAGCTGAACGCGTGGATGGGGATGTTGATCTGTGAGTTGAAAGACTGCCAGATCCTGCGCCACAAGCTGCAGAAGCCGCTGGAATTCATCCAGCACCGTCTCTTTGATGTCGGCGGTGAGCTGGCCATGCCCGGCTATCAGCTGATTCGCCAGGAGTTCGTGACGTACCTGGAAGAGGTACTGGACGAGTTCAACGAAGGTCTGCCGCCGCTGAAGAACTTTATCCTGCCCGGTGGTTCACGGCTGGCCTGCCACTGCCATATGGTGCGCACCGTATCCCGTCGTGCTGAGCGGCGCGTGATTGCTGCGAAAGAAGCGGGCGAGGAAATCAACGCGCCCCTGCTGCAGTTTCTTAACCGTCTGTCTGACCTGATGTTTGTATTGGGTCGCGTTACTGCCCGTCAGTCCGGTGGCGAGGTACTCTGGCAGCAGTCTGAAAAAACAAAGGTGGAATAACATTTACCGGTTTCACCGGGGTTCAGTGGAACCCCGGTGATTGTTATAGCCCATCAGCAAAATGCGGGTGCCTTTTTGGCGATAAGCTTCAAAGGGGCTTCGTATATCATCCGGTACTTCGTCCGCTGGCCGCACTGTGAATCCTGAGGCTGCATAAAATGCTTCCAGATGGTCATAGGGATAACACCAGCAGGGACGATGTTCGGAGACTGCCATCACTTCCCGCAATAGCTTTGAACCTATCCCTTCTCCCCGTCGAGCCTGGGCGACCCACAGGCTACGCAGTAACCATCCATCCCGCTTCGGACAAAGGCGAACAGCGGCGATTATCGCCTGCGAATCACGGACCACATAGACGGTTTCATTTCCGCGGGCCTTACCCTTGTGTCCGTTGGCTTTGTAGAAGCGATTAACTAAGGGGTATTGTTCCTGAGGTAGCCTGATTAACAACGTGGACATAGAGAAAGACAAAACAGCTGACATGGTTGACGCTGATAGTATCAGGTCGCAAATGCCAGCAGTAGGAAAAAGCGATGTACTGTGAACGACGATCAGGAGGGTTTATTCTGCTCAGCCGCCAGTTTCACCAAGTAGACCATGATAGGAAGAATCAATAAACAGCCGATAATAATCATTGCCCAGTCGTAATGTTCATAAGCCTTAAATCCCGCTTAACCTTGGGAATGTGAGCAAGCTGGCCGTACTTTTGGCAACAGAGTACAGTTTTTGCACAAAAC
>NZ_BAABFL010000133.1:0-42692 GCF_039540975.1 Kistimonas scapharcae | reverse complement strand
CGTTTTGTGCAAAAACTGTACTCTGTTGCCAAAAGTACGGCCAGCTTGCTCACATTCCCAAGGTTAAGCGGGATTTAAGGCTATACCCTCGATAATGATAGCGACGTTATACAGGCGCTATCCGTCAACGAAACCCTGACAGACACTTTCACCTACACTATTTCTGATGGTAACGGCGGTACAGCGACGGCTGAGCTGAGCATCACGATTCTCGGCACCAATGATGACATTCTGGCTGCCGATAATACCGGCAGTGTGTCGGAAGACCAGACGACGACGGATAGCGGCAATGTCATCACGGAGGATGATGGTTTCGGTACCGATAGAGACCTGGATGGTGATGAACTCTTTATTGCCGGCGTGAATGGCGATAACAGTGCCGTTGGCAGCGTTGTGCAGGGCGAATATGGTCGATTGATTATCAACAGTGATGGCAGTTATCGCTATGAACTGGATAACAGCAGTGCAGCGGTTCAGCGCCTGACCACCAATCAGACGGTAACGGATGTCTTCACTTATACGGTGACTGACCGTAATGGCAGTGCTTCGGTGGCCGAACTGGTGATTACCATTGAGGGACTGGATGAACCGTTTGTGCCGCTTGACCCTGATCCAGCGCCACCCGAAGAACGGCCTGGATTTGATATTCCGGGACGTCCAGATGGTGAGATTCCCTCCATTAATCCTGGCCGTGAAAGCACCCTGCTGGATTTCCTGGATGCCCGGATCAATCCGGTGCGGCTGACCGTCCAGTTGCAGGATCAGGTCGTTACTGAGGGCGTTTATAACTTCTCACTGCCGGGTAATGCCTTTGAACACTCGGATCCGGCGCAGCTGATTCGTATGGAAGCCATGCTCTCGGATGGTTCCCAGTTGCCGGACTATATCCGCTTTGATACCCAGAATGGTGCTTTTATGGTGGATGCCGATGCCGCCATCGCGCTGGGTATTGAAAGTGTGGATATCCGGGTCGTCGGGCGCGACCTGATCGGTAATGAAGCCGGTGCCAGTTTCAACATTACCTTTGCGGGTACGGTGATTGCCGCCAGTGATGTGGTTGATCAGTTGAATCAGCTTGAAGCACCGGCAGCCGGTGAGGTCCAACCTGAAAAAATCAGTGAAGAGATTGAAGGTGAGGCGGCTGCAGATCATGCGACAGATAAGGGGGATGATCTGTCGCTTAATGCGCCTGCAAGCTTGGAAGAACAGTTGGAACGGGCTGGTGCACAGGGCTTTATTCAGTCCCGGGATAAGTTGATTACAGACCTGATAACGCTTGGCGCGTAAGCCAGGCACACCATTGTCAGACACGAACGATATTAACAAATAGGCAATACATGGTTGTGGTAAAAAAGCTTGCGGGGGCGGTGCTGAGCACCAGTATTCTGGCTGGATGCGCCGTGACACCGGACCCGATTACTCAGGATCTGCGTTCACAAAAAGCGACGTCAGACAGTAACCTCATTTATGCCTCACAGGAGAACCTGGACGAAGGCATGAGCATGACCGAGGCTATGGCCCGGGCACTGAAATATAACCTGGATAACCGGGTTCAGCTGATGGAGCAGGCGCTGTCCCGCCGTAACTTCGAGCTGCTGAAGATGGATATGCTGCCGGTGCTGGCGGCGTCTGCCTGTTATGCAAAGCGGGACAATGTGAACGCATCAACCAGTGTCAGTATTGATACCGGTAATGTGTCATTGGAACCATCGACGTCGCAGGACCGTGAACGTGCTATGGGGGATCTGAAGTTCTCGTGGAATGCACTGGACTTTGGAGTCAGTTACCTTCAGGCCCAACAGGAAGCCGACCGGTTCCTGATTGCCCAAAATGAACGTCGCAAGGTCATGCTCCGGTTATTGCAACAGACCCGTGCCACTTTCTGGCGTGCCGCGGTGATGCAACAGATGGCCGATGACATTGATAGCCTGTTGGCTCGCGCCGAAACCTCGGTTGCTAATCTGCAACAGGTGCGTAATGAGAATCTGCGTACTCCGCTTGATACTCTGCAGGAACTGCGTGGTTTGCTGGATATTGTCAGCGAACTGGAGCAGATGAAGCAGACGGTCAATGCCGCCCAGGTGGAACTGGCCATACTGGTCAACGTGCCACCCGGTACACCAATCAAGCTGGATTACCCAAGTGTGTTGCCGTCATTACCTGCCTCACCAGAGAATCTGGACGGACTGGAACTGACCGCTCTGGCGAACTCCATGGATTACTCCAACCAACTCTATAATGCCCGCATTGATCAGCTGGAAACCCGAAAAGAGATGTTACGACTACTGCCGGGTATTGAGTTCTCCTACACTGGCAACTATGACAGTAACAGCTATCTCTACCATCAGGGCTGGGGTGAGGCTGGTGTCCGGATATCCTGGAATATCTTCCGCCTGCTGGCGCACGATGAAATTGAGGCCCAGGGCGAAGCCCGTATGCAGCTGACAGACTCTCGTCGTATGGCTATCAATATGGCGGTGGTGGCGCAGGTGCATCTGGCGTGGCAGCAATACCATAACACCGTAAAACGGCATAGGCGGGCCAATGATATCAGTGATCTTGACCAGGCTATCTCCGAGCTGACACAGCAGGCGATGTTCAGCCAGGCGGCCAGCGATACTGATCGAATTCAAAGTGAAGCTCGGGCATTGCGTTCGGCCATGTCACAGTTGCTGGCTTATGCGGAAGCGCAGGATGCCTATGGCGCCATGTTGCTCAGCCTGAACCTGGATCCTGTGCCGGATAACTATCAGCAGTTATCCGTGACAGAGATCAGCCATCAGCTTGATGAAACCTATACACGCTGGGATTCCGGTCGACTGCCTGTCTCACAACAGGTGGCGGGCGAAGCGCAGGAGAGTGAAGTAGACAATCATGGCTAAACACACTATGTCGTACAGCAGGCTGGCCGGCCTGCTGTTGCTGTTCGGCATGGCGATTCGCGTCAATGCGGATATCAGTGAACTGAATGAGTTAACCGCTAAGGTTGGTGATTATGCCGAATACACGGCGGTGGCAGAAACGATTCGTGGTCAGTTACGCCCTGTGCGGTATACGACGTTATCGGCAGGTATGACGGGTACCCTGCTTGAGGTGAAAGGTTCACTAGGGCGTTACGTCAAGGAAGGCGATCTTCTGGCCCGCTTTGACTGCCGGGCTGAGCAGGCCGAGCGGGATGTGGCTGCTGCGAAGAAAGAAGGGGCTGAAGCCCGTTACCGGGTCAACAGTCGTCTGGCCGAGTTAGACAATATCAGCGGACTGGAATTAAGTCTCAGCAAGGCAGAACTGGCCATTGCTAACAGCGAGCTGAAATTGATTGATGTACGCCTGAGCCACTGTGAAGTCAGGGCACCCTTCAGTGGTCAGATGGTCAGTAAACAGGTGCAGTCATGGCAATTTGCGGGTATGGGCGACCCGCTGTTTGAATTGGTCGACACGAGCCACATGGAAGTCGAAATGGTGCTGCAATCCCGCTGGTTGCACCGTTTACCTCCAGGTACACCTTTTAATCTGACCGTGGATGAAACCGGTACAACGCTTGCCGCAACTGTTGATCGGTTAGTGAGCAATATTGATCCCGTGAGTCAAACGGTGAGAATCATCGGTGTACCAACCGCGCTGCCGGATAACCTGCTGCCGGGCATGAGTGGGCAGATTCATATCGGTACGGCCAGTGCCAGCGTAATACCATGACAACGGCAACATCCAACAGTCACCAGACGCTGGTTATGCAACGGCTGGCCAGCCTGCTGACGTTGCAGCAGCGGTTACGCGCAGCCAGTGACGTGACGGCCATTGCGCGTATTCTGGTTAACGACACCCGGCATCTGTTTGAATACCGGGTAGCAGCTTTTTATCGGCAGAGCCGTATTCTGGCTGTTTCTGGTTTACCTGAGCCTGTTACCGAAGCCCCATTCACACAATGGCTTAGAGCCGTCTGCCGACACCTGGAAAAACAGGTGTCAGAAGAGCCTGCAATGGTAGCAGCAGAGGATCTTCCTCAATCTCTGCGGCAGGACTGGTCAAGCTTCTTACCGGAAGCCGGTTTGTGGCTGCCGGTGAAATCCAATACCGGCGAGTGGCAGGGTGGCCTGTTCCTGGCCGCAGTTGAGCCCTGGAAACCTGAACAGACCAGCGTGCTGGCACACCTTGCTGAAGCGGCGGCTCATGCTATTCATGCGCTGCAGGTTCGCCCCAAGGTGCCTCTTACCCACCTTAAGAAAAAGAAACTCTCGATAATTGTCGCCGTACTGATCGCTGCAGCCATGTTTATCCCGGTGCCGGAGAGTGCCCTGGCGCCCGCCGAGATTGTTGCCTACGACATGGAAGTGGTTCGCAGCCCGTTGGATGGTGTCATTGGTGAACTGTTGGTGAAACCCAACCAGAAAGTCGCGGCGGGTGAACAGTTGGCAAGGCTTGATGATCGTTCCCTGAAAGCCCGGCTGGATGTTGCTAAACAGGCACTGGAAATTGCAGGCGCCGAATATCGCCGTGGACAGCAGGCTGCGACAGGGTATCGGGAAGTGACAACACCCATGCCTGTGCTCAAGGCGCGTATTGCCCAGAATGCGGCAGAGGTCGCTTATCTGGAGTCTCAACTTGCACGGGTGGATATTCGTGCGAAACACGATGGTGTTGTTGTACTGAATGACCCGGATGTGTTGAAAGGCAAACCGGTACGACTGGGCGAGCGTCTATTGGCCGTGGCTGCGCCGGAATCGGCAGAAATTCAGTTTTGGTTGCCTGTGGAGGAAAGCCTGCCGCTACCAGATCAGGCACCGGTATCCCTGTTCCTGAATGTGGCGCCGGACAAGGCATTAAGTGGTCATGTTCGTTATATCAATTACCAGGCGGAAGTGTCGCCGGAAGGTATCTTTGCCTTCCGTGGGCGGGCTTTGCTTCAGCCTGAAGAAAACCTGCCTCGGTTGGGGTGGCGCGGAACTGCTCGAATCAGTGGCGAAAATGTTTCTCTGTTCTATTACCTCTTCAGGCGTCCGTTTGCTGCGGCACGACAGTGGTTGGGGTTGTAACCATGGAGAGCATGCCCAAACCGCCGGTACCTGCATTGCGTCAGGACCTGGAATTGTTACCCGGGGAACCAGACGTCGATGGTTCACCTATCTGGTTGCTGCATGATCCACTGTCCAACCGGTTCTTTCGTCTGGGAGAGACTGAGGTCGATATCCTGTCTTGCCTGGATGGCAGTGATGCTGAAACCGTTGCTCAAAAGGCGACAGTACGCTCGGGACATACGGTGTCATCAGAGGATGTCGAAACGGTCTTTGCTTTTCTGCGTAATAATCACCTGGTTGAGGCTGACAGTGCCCAGCACACCTGGTTTGAGCGTCAATTGTCGCAAAAGCCGGCATTCTTCCAAAAGCTCCTGAAAACCTACCTGTTTGTGCGAATACCGCTGGTCAGGCCTGATTGTTTCCTGACCCGGACCTTGTCCTGGGTGCGTTGGCTGGGCTCCCGCTATGTGCTGATGGCCCTGACCGTGTGTGCTGTGGTCGGCTTAATCATGGTTGGGCGTCAATTTGATCAGTTCCTGACAACATTCCAACACTTTTTTAATGTGCAGGGGCTCGCGGCTTATGGCCTGACACTGTTTGTGATCAAACTGCTCCATGAGCTGGGGCATGCCTGGGTAGCGAAAGCAAAAGGGTGTCGTGTACCGGTGATGGGGGTAGCCTTGCTGGTGGGATGGCCGGTGCTGTACACGGATACCAGTGATGCATGGCGGGTGACTCGACGAAAGGATCGTCTGGCCATTGGTGCAGCTGGCGTGGCTGTTGAGCTGGGTGTCGCGGCTGTCGCATTACTGGCCTGGAGTCTGACACCGGAAGGCGTGTGGCGGAGTATTTTTTTTCTACTGGCGACCACGACCTGGCTACTAAGTGTGTTGGTTAACTTCAACCCACTTATGCGCTTTGACGGCTATTACCTGATATCAGACACCTTGCGGGTACCGAACCTGGAGTCTCGCTCTTTTGCACTATCACGCTGGTGGTTGAGGGAACGTCTTTTCGGTCTTGGTGAGGCGCCTCCGGAGCAACCGAGAGCCTTGCTGATTGGTTATGCCATAGCCGTCTGGTTCTACCGCTTCCTGCTGTTCCTGGGGATTGCGTTGCTGGTCTACCACTTCTTTTTCAAGGTGCTGGGACTTTTCCTGTTTGTGGTTGAAATCGGGTATTTCATTGTCCGCCCGATCTGGAATGAAATCCGTGAATGGCATGACCGGCGAAGGCATATGCGCTGGAACCGTGCGACGGTTCGTACCACAGGTCTTTTGGTCACATTACTCTTTCTTTGTCTGGTGCCATGGCATGAGTCGGTGACTATGCCTGCCTGGTTGCAAGGGCAATATACGACAATCTATGCGCCAGTATCCGGCAGATTATCGACAACCCTGCCAGAAACCGGGCAAGCCGTGGCGAAAGGAGAGGTGTTGTTTCAAGTTTCAGCGCCGGAACTTGAACAAGAAGTTTCAGAATCCCGATTACGTTTAAGGGAGCTGGCGCAGAAGAGCCGTGCGATTGGATTTGATCCAAAGTTGAGGGAGCAGGCCTTGGTGATTCGAACGGAACTCAGCACTCAACTGCAGAATATCCGGAGTTTGAAAGCTCGTCAGCAACGATTGATTGCACAAGCGCCGTACGAGGGTGTTGTAACGGATTTATCGCCGGAGGTCAGAACAGGGCAGTGGGTGACCGAAAGTGAACCGTTGTTATCGGTGCTAGATCAAACACATCCTCAGTTGATCGGTTATCTGGATGAGTCGGCATTGATGCGGGTGCAATCTGGCATGACAGGTTTCTTCTATCCGGAAAAAGGACGCTGGTCACCGATTCCTGTTACTGTCGAGGAGGTTGAAACACGAGCTATCCATGAGCTGGACAGCCTCTATTCAGCGTCACTGTTTGGTGGTGATCTGGCGGTGCGTGAAACCCGAGATCGAGAATTGATTCCTGTAAAAGGCACTTACCGGGTTTTCTTTTACTTGCCCGACGATTCGGTGTTACCGGAACGTGTGTTACGCGGTGCTATTGTGATTAATGCTGCTTCAGAAAGCTTGGTGACTGGTTGGTGGCGAAAAGTGGTTGCCATGTTACACCGTGAGTCAGGTTTTTAAAGGACTCTTTTTTGTGTTGAATATTATGGCATTACCCTATATCGAATGATTGTTATCTCCGGTGGATTGGGATAAAAAAAACGACGTATAACGATTACAAAGAGCTATTGCCTGATACAGTAGATCATTGTTTATGAAGCGTACTCTGGCGAATGCAGTGCTGTTTCAACTGATGTGGTTTGTCTGTGTTCAGGGACACAACGCGCTGGCGTTGGTTGCCACCGTTTTAGCATTACTGATACATGCCCGATTTTGGGTGACGAAGCACGCCGAGTGGCAGTTGATCGCTGGATTTACGGTAATGGGCTTCCTGTTCGACAGCCTGATCAATACTGCCGGATGGATACTGTTCTCCGGCTCCCTTCGTGTAACAAATAGTACAGTGCCTGTGGTTATTGCACCCGTGTGGCTGTTGTGTCTCTGGTTGATGTTCGCGACAACACTGTGCCACAGTCTGTTATGGCTGAATCGTTATCCCTGGGTGTCAGTTTTACTGGCCTGCTCAGCCGTGCCATTGAGTTATTACGCAGGCGGGCACTTGTCGGGATCCGTATTGTCTCAACCGGTTGTGATTCCGCTGTTGGCTGAAGCCGCTATCTGGGCAATCCTGTTGCCTTCAGGTCTCCGTGTTGCAGGGAAGATTATGGACAATAACAGTCCAAGGATGAACACCAATGACTAGATTGAGTGTCTTATCACTTTGTCTGCTATCGCTGTTGATGGCTTGGCAGGCCAATGCGGGGCTTCCCGCTAGCGTGATAGGACGAGCTTATGATCTTGAGGGGGCTGTGTTGTTGTACACCGAAGAACATCTTTACCCTTCACCGTATCGGCACACAGTCACTTACCGGGAAGCGTCGGGTGAGGTGTTTGCGAAAAAACGCCTGGATTACACCCACAGTTTTACGGTGCCGGATTTCAGACAGGAAAATGCCCGCAACGGTGAAGTAATTAAGGTTGCCAGAATGGGCAGCGACAAGCTGGAAGTTACTTACCAGGCAAACGATAAACAAAAACCAAAGCAGAAACGGGTAGCCATTGAATCATTGATGGTCGTGGATGCAGGCTTTGATCACTTTGTTCGGGAGCACTGGGAGACGTTGCGTAAGGGACGATCTTTGACTATTGCGTACCTGGCACCATCCAGACGACAAACCGTGGCTCTGCGAATCAACGAAGTGCCATGTTCATCATCCAGTGACGTTTGTTTTAACATTGCGCCAGATTCCTGGCTGCTCGGTTTAGTGCTGGATCCGATTTTTCTTACCTATGAGAAAGAGACAAAGCAGCTGTTACGGTTTAGAGGCCGAGGTAATATTGCGGATAAAAAGGGTGATTACCAGACAGTTGATATCCGCTACGAATATCCTGTTGAATAAATTAAAGGGTGATGGGAATCCGGATACATATGTTTGGATTAATCGTATTCCTGCCCACTATCCGCTGGCGTTGTTAAATCAACTATAAAGAGAGTGAATGCACAACGTACTCTCAAACCATGAACATTGCATTAAAACGTGTCTACGAGGAATCCTCTGCAGCGGATGGGTTCCGCATTCTGGTTGAACGGCTTTGGCCGCGGGGTATTTCAAAGGAAAAGGCGAAGATTGACCTGTGGGATAAAGACGCAGCCCCATCCACTGAACTGCGTCACTGGTTTAATCATGATCCTGAAAAGTGGGAGGAATTCAAACAGCGCTATTTTGCAGAACTGCATGCACGAGTATCGTCACTGGAGCCTATTTTTGAACATCTGAAAAAAGAACCTGTCACGTTTGTCTACTCATCGCGGGAAACACGTTATAACAATGCGGTCGCTCTGAAAGCGTTTATTGAAAACCAGCAAGACAGAGTGTCATATCAAAAAGGGTAGATTGTGTCTGGTTCTATCCACTAAGCAGTCGCTCTGAGTTGTGCGAGTAGTGAGAATCCCTGCGCAATCTGTTTGTCAGTGACAACATATCCCACCATTTTATCCTCATGAATATACGCTTTGGCGATCATCCCGTTGTCAGTGTGTTCAACAAGCCAGCTCAGATGTGCGCCACTGGTTTCACCGCTCAACTGGATCGGCATGACGGGGGTTTTGATGATGACAGGCATGGCTGGTATCACGACGTCAGTTCGGTTACCTGCTAATGTTTTTGCCAGGGCCTTGGCTGACAGTGCGATGGGCTGAAGGTAAGGCAACAGTGTACCGCTGATTTCAGCGCCATCCCCCAGAGCATAAATATGAGGGCTGCTGGTTTGGAGGCAGGCATCGACGCAGATGCCACGATTGATGCGGAGGCCTGCGGCGTTCGCCAGTGCTGTCCGTGGCCTCAGACCCGTAGCGGCAATGGCGGCATCGACTTCAATCACGCGATCATCAGACAACGTAACCCGCAGTCCTGAATCTGATTGTGTGAGTTCAACCACCGTTAGGCCGGTCATCACCTGACAACCTGATGATTGAAAGCGTTGTTGCAGTTCTCGACTGATAAAATCTGGCAGCAGGTGCCCCATCAGTTGTTCCGTCATACCAACCAGCCAGACCTCTTTGTTGGCAAGCGACAGGTCTAGGGCAATCTCGGTACCGATCAACCCGGTGCCGATAACAAGAACCCGTTGTTTATCCACGATAGTCTTACTGGCGTGACGATATTCTTGTAGGCTGTTAAGCGTCAGGATCTGTGTGGTGCCATCCCCGCGCACAGGGGGAATGGCGGCTTCTGCACCGGTTGCCAGAACCAGGTCCCGGTAGGCGATGATTTCATCGCCATAACTGACGGTTTTGTTCTGTGCGTTAAGGGATGTAATGCGAGTGTTAGGCAAAATAGTGATCGCCAACTCTTCCGCCAGTGCATCGCAACGCTTCTGAATCATGGCGTCGGCACTGAGTCGACGGCTGAACCCATGGCTGATCAACGGCTTGGAATAATCATCGCCATTGTCAGCAGTCACGATGATCACCGGCGTCTGGTTATCCAGTTGCCTGAACTCACGGGCCAGCTGGTAGCCGGCAAAGCCACTGCCAATGATTACGACGGGTAACTGCATGCTATCTGCTGCGCCTCCTTCAGACCGGGTCGAATTCAGATTTGCCCAGGAAACACTCAGGACAAAGGAAGGTGTCGGGCACGGCTTCCCATGACGTACGGGGCATTACACCCTGGTTGGGTTCACCCAGCTTGGGATCGTAAATCCAGCTGCACACTCGGCAACGCATGGATTGCATCTCATCTGTCTGCTTTTCACTCATGGTGGTTGTCTCCGTTTGATTCGTTCAGCCAGTGGGTGAAGGTTTTGCCGTATTCGATACATTCTGTAATCGCATCGTCAGTTGGCTTCCATTCGGCACGAATACCTTCAAAGGTCTCAAAACCGCTGTCTTTCAGTCGTTCGGTGATGCGATCAACGGCTTCACCACTCCAGCCATAGGAGCCAAAGGCGGCGGCTTTTTTGTTTTTGAATCGCAACCCCTTCATCTCTTCAAGTAGTGCAGCGATATGGGGCAGCATGCTGTTATTGACGGTTGGTGAACCGATCAGGACCGCTTTGGATTTGAAAATTTCTGTCAGGACATCGTTCTTGTCAGATGTTGCGAGGTTGTACAGTTTGACCTTTGTTGCCGGACTGATAGCACGTATGCCCCGGGTAATAGCCTCCGCCATCTGCCGTGTACCATGCCACATGGTGTCGTAAACCAGGGTGATCTGGTCTTCCTGGTAGTTGTTAGCCCAGTTCAGGTAATGACGGACAATTTGTGCCGGGTCATCTCGCCAGATAATGCCGTGGGACGTGGCGATCATGTTCAATGGCAGTTCCAGCGACAGAAATTGCTGGATTTTGGCCGTGACCAAGTGACTGAAGGGAGTAAGAATGTTGGCGTAATACTTGAGACATTCTTCGGCCAGTTCATTCTGGTCGACCAGGTCGTTGTACATCAGTTCGCTGGCGTAGTGCTGGCCAAACGCATCATTACTGAACAGTACGGCGTCACCGGTCAGGTAGGTCATCATACTGTCCGGCCAGTGCAGCATCGGCGCTTCGACAAAGACCAGCTGTTTGCCGTTACCAATGTCCAGTGTGTCGCCGGTTTTGACCACCTGGAAATTCCAGTCCTGGTGATAATGTCCCTTCAGGGATTTGACGGCATTTGCCGTACAGTAAATGGGTGCGTCCGGGATGCGTGCCATCAGGGTGGGCAAGGCGCCAGTGTGGTCTATCTCTCCGTGGTTGGCGACAATATAATCGATCTTGTCCAGATCGATCTCTTTGGCCAGGTTGTCGACATACTCCTGGGCATAGGGTGCCCAGACCGTATCAATCAGAACATTCTTCTCTTCACGGATCAGGTAGCTGTTATAACTGGAGCCGCGGTGGGTTGAGTATTCACTGCCGTGGAATTCCCGCAGTTCCCAGTCCTGCTTGCCAACCCAGTGAATATTGCCTGATACACGAAAGCTCATGGTTACCTCAATAACATATAAATAAAATACATTTTAATGGTCAAAAAATTACGACTTCAGACTGTCAACAGAGACAGCATCATTCTGGAAGGTTCAAGTGCCCGCAGGGAGTGGGGAGCCTTTGGTGCCATACGGACAATTTCACCGGGACGAATGTCCAGCAGTTCACCGTCAATGGTTAATTCAATCCGTCCCTCGAAAACCTGAATCAGTACTTCCTTGGGAACGGCGTGTTCGCTGATTTCTTCCCCTTCATCCAGGGTCATCACACAGACTTCGGCGGTATCGGTTTTGAGCAGGGTGCTGCTGGCGATACCGTTATCGGCAAAGGCCAGCAGATCGGCATAGGGAATGCGGGTATTCTTTTCGATAGTTACTTTGTAGTTCATGGTGATAACTCGCTTTTACAATGAAACGGCTTTTTTAAAGGTCATGATGTAATGGTCAGGACAACCGCTGGTGTCCATGGCCTCAACACGGAAACCGGCCTGACGAACTTCATCCAATGCCTGAACAGGCTGTACCCGTGCGTTACTGCCCCGGAAATCAACAAAAACGACATTCGTTTTATGATCGATCTGTCGGTGGAGGCTGGCGAGAAAAGACGTACGATCCTGAATGAACCGGTAGACATTGGCGAGGAACACAATATCAACCGGTGCCGGCAGACAGGGATCAGCAGGTTGGCAGAGTCGTGTTTCTATGTTGGTCAACTGTTCAGCCGTGAAGCGTCGCTCCATGTAGCTGATCATATTCGGTTCGGTATCCAGTGCGTAGACATGCCCCCGGGGAGCCAGCCTGGCAAACTGACGGGCGAAATAGCCGGTACCGGCGCCAACATCGGCAATGCGGGTGTCTTCTTTCAGCGGCAGACTGTTCAAAACATGTGGCGTGTTCTGCCATTCAACACGATTGTCTGAATCAAAAATTTCACTACACCGATCCGGATCGGCGAAACTGACGGGTTTTACCATCTTTGAATAGCCTCCTGCATTACTCGGGTTTATACCTGATAAATACGGTTGGGTATTCTATGGAGGTTTTCAGGTTTTTGTATACGTAAAAAGTGTAAAAAATATATATGTTATTGTCTGCCCATTCAAACGCTGAAGGTTTCTTTCAAACAGTGTTCAAGCTTCGATAATGTTTCGAACGATCTGAAGACCTTCCTGAAGGCGAGGACGAAAGGCTTCCGCGCCGAGACTGACCCGGACCCTGCGCGGCGCCAGCCTCGGGTTGGGGCAGAACTGCTGGCAGGGTGTTACCAACACACCCTGTTCCCGGCAGCGCGCCATCATATCCTGAGATGTCATCTCATCCGGTAGCGCCAGCCAGATATGCATGCCAAAGGGGCTGCCGCCAACCAATGCCTCGGGTAGCAGGCTGCGGGCCAGAGACTGGCGACTGGCCAGTTCGTCCTGCTGGGTAAAGATCATGCTGTCCAGCAGGTTTTCCCTGATCAGGTCAGAAACCAGTTCAAACGTGATGGGGGTTGCCATCCAGGTACTGGCCGTCAGATGGGCAATGACCTGTTTTCTGAAACAGTCCGGTATAACCAGGTACCCCGCCCTTAGCCCCGGGAGGACTGTTTTGGTGAAGCTGGTGGCGTAGAAGGTGCGTTCCGGAATCAGGCTTGCCAGTGGCGGGCATCGGTTGGCTTCCAGTGCTCCGAAGACATCATCCTCAACTACCAGCAGATCATAGCGCCGGGCAATGGCGGCAATCTGCTCCCGTCGCTTCCTGGGCATCAGGCTGCCTGTGGGATTGTTCAGGCTGGGGGTACAGCAGAGTATGCGCAATCGACTTTCACGACAGGCGACTTCCAGTGCTTCCGGAATCAGGCCATCGTCATCAATTGGAAGACCGGTCAGGCGGAAATTCAGGGTACGGGCCAGCGCGATAAAACCGTGGTCAACAAGTTCCTCACAGGCAATGGTTTCCCCGGGATTCACAATGCTGGCCAGTGCCAGCATCAGGCCATGTGCGGTGCCATTACACAGCACGATATTGTCATGATGGGCGGGTAAACCCTGTCCCTGGAGCCAGTGCTGCCCTGCGGCAACATGCTCAGCCAGCCCGGACACGGGGCGGAATTTCAGCAGGTACTGGTCATTGTCACTCTGCGCGAGACGGATCATCGCGTCACGAACAATCTGCAGATGTCGTTTAGTACAGACCGGGTGGGCAATGGACAGATCAATCGGGTTACTGGCCGTTTCCGGATGGCCGGACTGGAAAAACTCGGTCTCCTGATCGGGCGAATAGCTGCTGACATAGGTCCCACTACCAATCACGCCGTGTACGACGCCAAGTTTTTCCGCCTGGCTGTAAGCTCGGCTGATGGTTTGAACGCTAACACGCAGGTCGGCAGCCAGCTCACGATGAGTGGGTAAGCGCATGCCGGGCTGCAGGTGACCGGCGATGAAGGCGTTTTGAATCGCCTCAGCAATGGCCAAGTATCGTGCGCGTCCGTCGGGGCGGAGATAGGGGCGGAGATTGATATCCATGATGCTGTTGCGCAATAGGCTCTGTTGTTTGTGCGTGGCTGAACCCTGTCAGCGCAATTGGCGCAATTAAATCATGACAATTGTGATGGGTTGCTTGATGTGCATCAGCGTTAAACAGGCTTGTTGATACACGTCAATAAGGGGGTGAGAGCCGACAGACAGAATGGCGCCACGATTGATTCCTGGTGTTGGTGGTTCGAATGTCGAAGCCGGCGGTATGGTTGGTCAACAGACTCGTTAAAGGTGCAGGTCTAGCCCTGTGGTTGGCGCCTTTAACAAAACGACAGCGTTTCTGTCATCAGCCACGCAATGGCCTGTTATCACACAACACCCACACCGTTTCACATGCCCTTTTCATTACTTCCTGCTTTTCACGTCTTGTATTTCACGAAGTGTCTTCTTTTGTGTCATTCCGGTCTAAACCGGAGTTAACCCGGATAGAAAATAATGTCATTTCACAGTGATAACGAAACAGGCGTAGCGCCTGAGATTTTCGCGGCCCTCGCCGCCGTCAACGACGGTACCGTGATGCCTTATGGCAACGACCAGCTGACTGCAAGCCTGAACGAAAGCCTGTCCCGGCTCTTCGGGACTGAAGTGAATGCTTTCCTGGTGGTGACAGGAACGGCCTCCAACGTATTGGCGTTGTCTACTATGACCCCGCCTTATGGCGGCATCTATTGCCATGAAAAAGCCCATATCCTGGTCGACGAATGCGGTGGACCCGAGTTCTATACCGGCGGCGCCCGTCTTCTGCCTATGACTGGTGCCGATGGAAAGCTGCATGCTGACGATTTGGCTGTGGTTCTGCGCGAGCAGCGGGATGATGTGCATTACATCAAACCGTCAGCACTCAGCCTGACTCAGGTGACTGAATCTGGCACGGTCTATACCCCTGAAGACGTGACCGACCTGTGCCGGCTGGCCAAAGACAAGGGCATGCATGTCCATATGGATGGCACCCGGTTTGCCAACGCTGTCGCCTCTCTTGGTTGTCATCCGGCAGATATCACCTGGAAAGCCGGCGTTGATGTACTGAGTTTTGGCGCGACCAAGAATGGCGCCATCGCCGCAGAAGCTGTTGTGTTTTTCAACCAGACACTGGCGCAGGACTTCAGTGCACGGCGTAAGCGTGGTGGACACCTGCCGTCCAAGATGCGTTTCATGGCTGCCCAGTTCAATGCCTACCTGGAAAACGATCGCTGGTTAGGATACGCGACGCATGCCAACCGTATGGCGGAGAAACTGGCCGTGGAACTGAACGAAGTGCCGGATGTGGAATTTTCCTATCCGGTGCAGGCCAACCTGATTTTTGCCGACATGCCACAGGCCATGCTGAAAGCCATCCAGGATACTGGCTACCAGCCTGATTACTGGCTCTGGGAGAACGGTCGTTGCGAAGTGCGCTTTGTCACGGCTTTCAATACCCGTGAGCAGGATATCGAACAATTGATGAAGGTGATTCGCAGCCTGTAATCATCACCCAATACGTAACGGATGAAGTGATCATGACCGAATTAAACGAAAAAGCGATTCGCGAACAGGCTGCCAGCCTGCGCCTGCCGACACATGCCGTGATTAACGGACAAACCGTTAACGCGCTCTCTGGTGCCACCTTTGATACGGAAAACCCGGCTACTGGCCAGGTACTGGCCCAGATTACCTGCTGCGATGAAGCGGATGTTGAGCGGGCGGTGAAAGTCTCCCGTGAAGTCTTTGAGCGGGGCGACTGGTCCCGTATGCATCCGGCAGACCGCCGTCGTGTCATGAATCGTTTTGCCGACCTGATTGACGACCATGCGATGGAACTGGCGTTGCTGGAAGTACTGGAAGCCGGCAAGCCGGTGTCTGAAACCCTGAATACCGATATCCATGAAACGGCCGAATGTATTCGCTGGCATGCGGACGCGACAGACAAGATCTACGATCAGGTGTGTCCGACTGGTCCGGACAACCTGGGCATGATTATTCGTGAACCGATCGGTGTCGTCGGTGCGGTATTGCCCTGGAACTTCCCGGCACAGATGGCCGCCTGGAAACTGGGCCCGGTGTTGTCTATGGGGAACAGCATCATTATCAAGCCGGCGGAACTGACCTCCATGAGCACGATCCGCCTGGCGGAACTGGCGCTGGAGGCGGGCATTCCGGCGGGTGTCTTTAACGTGGTACCGGGTATGGGCGCTGTGGTTGGTCAGGCGCTGGGTCGCCACGGTGATATCGACTGCTGTGCCTTTACCGGTTCAACGGCAGTAGGGAGGAAGTTCCTGGAATATGCAGCACAGAGCAACCTGAAGCGTATCGTTCTGGAGCTGGGCGGTAAGAGCCCGCAGATTGTGATGCCGGATGTGTCTGACCTGGATGCCGTCGCGGAACATGCGGCCAATGCCGCCTTCTGGAACATGGGGGAAAACTGCTCTGCCGGATCCCGCCTGCTGGTGCACGAAGACCTCAAGGATGCACTGGTTGAAAAACTGACTGCCGTGATGAAAGGCTGGCCGCTGGGTGATCCGCTGGATCCGGAGGTCAAACTGGGCTCCATGATCGAGAAGAAGCACATGGAGAAAGTGCTGTCGTATATCCAGTCTGCCCATGAAGAAGGTGCCGAGCTGCGCATGGGCGGTCGTCAGGTATTGAAGGAAACCGGCGGTTACTTTGTTGAGCCGACCATCTTCGACAGTGTGACCAACGACATGAAGATTGCCCGTGAAGAAATCTTCGGCCCGGTACTGTCTGTGATCACTTTCCGCGACGAAGAAGAAGCCATCCGTCTGGCCAATGAGACGCCCTATGGCCTAGCTTCCTCCTTGCACACCGATAACATCCACGTCGCCAATCGCATGGCACGTCAGATCAAGGCGGGCACTGTGTCCATCAACTGTTTCTCTGAAGGTGACAGTACTGCACCCTTTGGCGGTTACAAACTGTCCGGCTTCGGTGGGCGCGACAAATCGCTCGCAGCCCACGACCAGTATGCAGAGCTGAAAACGGTCTGGTACGAAAACCGTTAGCTGGCAAGCCCCCGGCAACGCATCTTGCCGGGGCAGCCAACATGCATGACATAAACGAACAACCGCTGGGAACGGGTGATCCACTTTCCAGCGGGTGGGCAGCTTATTGCTAAAAAATCTCGGACAGACCGAGGAAGGATCTCAAACCATGTTGTCAGAAATAAGAGACCTCCTGCCCTGGGGGATAGAACACCGGCGACACCTGCATCGTTATCCGGAACTGGGACGTCAGGAATTCAAGACCAGCACCTACTGCCATGAGCAGATGGCCGCGCTGGGATACGACATCAGAAGTTCATTCGAAACCGGCCTTGTGGCTGATCTCACCGTACCAGGTGCGACCCGGACGATTGCTTTCCGTGCAGATATGGATGCCCTGCCAGCCCAGGAGCTGGGTGATGCTACCTACAAATCCTGCCATGACGGTGTCGCCCATTTGTGCGGGCATGATGTGCATATGAGCATCGCCCTTACTGCCGCCTGTTACCTGGCCGGCAAGCGGGATCAACTGACCAGCAATATCCGTTTTATCTTCCAGCCTGATGAAGAAGGTGTCGGCGGCGCACAGGGCATGATCGCAGATGGTGTGATGGACGGGGTTGATGAAATTTATGCCCTTCACAACGATCCCAGCCTGGAAGTGGGGCAGATTCGCCTGAAGACCGGCATCATGTCTGCGGCACTGACACAGTTTGAACTGAAAATTACCGGTAAGAGTGCCCACGGCACAACGCCGCACCAGGGGCTGGATGCACTCAGCGAATCCGTTCGTATCTACCAGCAGCTGGATCACATCCGGATGCGCAAGATTTCGCCTTTTTCCCCGGCGCTATTGATGATTGGTGAACTTAAGGCGGGTGAAGCCTGCAACATCATCGCACCTGAAGCCAACCTGACCGGCACTGTGCGCTCGTTTGATAATACGGTTCAGGAAACCCTGTTGCGTGAAATCCGCAGCTTACTGCAGGAATCTGAACAGCGGGGCTTCGGCATTGAATTCACCACTGGCGGTTGTCCTGCCATCCATAACAGTGAATATGCCGTCAGTCGTGTAATGAAGGCTGGCCGAGCGGTATTGGCATCGGAAAATATCATCACCATGCCTGAGCCTTGGCCGGCTTCCGAAGATTTCTCTGATTTTACTGCTGTACAGCAGGGAGCACTGTTCCTGCTGGGGAGTGGTAACGCGTCAAAAGGCATAAACCAACCGCTCCATGCGAACCCCTTTGACGTTGACGAAGACTGCATTGCGTATGGCGCAGCCATTTTTGCACAGCTGGCGATGTCATAACTGTATCTCCTTACAGAGGCAGTAACCGGTTGGAAATCAGTATGCCGGTGAATGACGAATAACATGCAGGAGGCTCTGCGTAATGTCAGTCAGTAACAGCAAATTAACCGTCGACTACAAATTGTTCTTGCCGTCCGTCATCATCATTGTGGCTTTGTGTATACCGCTGGCTCTTTATGAGCAGCAGGCACTTACCCTGATGAATTCGATTTTCGAGGGGTTAGTGGGGAATCTCGGCTGGATGTATATCTGGTACCCCATCCTGATTACGGTCTGCGCCCTGTACTTCTCGTTTTCCCGCTATGGCAACGTGGTGCTTGGTGATCCGTCCACCAAGCCCCGGTTCAGCAATTTCCAGTATCTTGCCATTATTATTTCAATGGGCATCGGTTCCACCATTATGCGTACGGCTGTCGTTCAGTGGGCGTCTGTTGCATCCGATCCGCCCTTCGGCCTCACACCTTTCTCCGATGAGGCGCTGATGTGGGGGAACTCTTTCTCCATGTACCTTTGGGGGTTCCAGAACTTTGCCCTGTTCGCCATGACGGCACCGGCCATGGGGTATGTCCTGTATGTGCGCAAAAAGCCTATGATGCGGGTGTCAGAAATTACCCGTTGCGTATTCGGTGACCGGTTCACTGATGGCATGGGTGGCCGGATCTTGGACATCACCTTCCTGATCGCCATTGTCGCTGGCAGCGCGACCTTCCTGGGGTTGGGTACGCCTATGGTGACGACGGTTGTCGCCAAGCTTCTGGATGTTGAGCGGAATTTCCAACTGTCGTTTATCGTGACACTGACCTGGTGTATGTTGTTCATGTTCACGGTTTATCTGGGCATGGAGAAAGGCATACAGAAGCTCAGTAGCTTCAATATGTACCTGGCAGCTGTATTCGGGATTCTGGTCCTGATCCTGGGGCCCACCGTTTTCATCATGAATTACTTCACGGATACCATTGGCTTCCTGTTCAGTAATTACCTCACCCTGTCATTCCAGACAGAATCCCTGACCGATGGGGCTGCAACACACATCTACCGCTACTCCGTCTTCTGGTGGGCCTATGTGGCGACCTGGTCACTGCTGCACGGTGTGTTTGCCGCAAAAATCTCTGAAGGTCGTACCGTTCGCGAAGTGCTGATGGCTTACATCCTTGCTTCCCCAGCACTGGCCTGGGTGGCGACCGGTCTTATGGGGGGGCTGGGTGTCAGCCGCTATCTGAACGGCGAAGTTCCTCTGATGGAAATTATGCAGAGCGGTGGTGGGGAAGTCGTCGCTGCGGCCGAGGTGATCGCCTCATTACCGTTTGCCGGCATCATGCTGGTGGTCTTCGGGTTACTGACCATGGTCTTCTTTGGCACAACCCTGAACTCAACCACCTTTGCGATTGCTGCTTATGCCAGCACCCGGGATATGACCAAGGAAGATCCTGATCGCAACAGCCGAATCATCTGGGCCCTGCTGATTGCGGTTCTTGCGTTGGTGTTGATGCGGGTTGGCGGACTGGTGCCACTGGAAGTGACGTCCGGCTTGCTCGGCTTTCCGATCATGATCGTGCAGTTCATTACTGTTTATGCAGCGAAGAAGATGATGGACGAGGATAGGGCGTGGATTCACAACGTCCGCCCGGTTGATTGGAAGACCGGGACAACGGAAGCGCTTCCGGCTGCAGAGTCCGTGTAGACCCTGGTATTCCGCTTTGTCCTGAATGATTGAAACACGTATACAGACTGCCGTCACCGCAAAGGGGGCGGCCCGATAAAACGCAAGAAGTGAGAACAACCATGTCTGAGATTGCGTTGAATTTTACTCGTGAAGAGTATGGTGCGCGCCTGGAGAAAACCCGCGAACGTATGCGGCAGGCCGGCCTGGATACCTTGATCATCGCCGATCCATCCAACATGAACTGGCTGACAGGCTACGATGGCTGGTCATTCTATGTGCCCCAGTGTGTCGTAGTGGCCATGACCGGTGAACCCATCTGGTTCGGCCGGCTTCAGGATACCAACGGCGCACGTCGTACAGCCTGGCTGAGCCCGGATAGCCTGACCTATTACCCTGAGAATTATGTCATGAATCCTCCTGTGCATCCCATGGATTACCTGGGTGATACTGTTTTGCCGGAGCGTGGCTGGCATAAAGGTGTCATCGGCGTGGAAATGGATAACTATTATTTCAGCGCTCAGGCCTTCATGTCATTGAAGAACCATATGCCACAGGTGGAATTCAAGGATGCGACCGGGTTGGTGAACTGGTGCCGTGCGATCAAGTCACCCAAAGAAATCGAGTACATGGAGGTGGCGGCTCGGATTGTTGAGCATATGCACAACACTATCCTGGAGAAAATGGAAGCCGGTTTGCCCAAGAACCTGCTGGTGGCTGAAATCTACCGTGCAGCTTGTGAAGGTGTCGATGGCAAGGGTGGTGATTATGCGGCTATCGTTCCATTGCTGCCTACGGGTAAGGATGCTTCTGCTCCTCACCTGACCTGGGATTCTCGCCCATTTAGAAAAGGTGAGGGCACTTTCTTTGAGATTGCGGGTTGCTACAAGCGTTACCACTGTCCGCTATCCCGAACCGTCTTCCTTGGCGAGCCACCGGCGGACATGCTGAAAGGTGTGGAAGCACTGCAAGCGGGTATTGAAGCCGGATTAGCGGCAGCGAAACCCGGTAATACGCCTGCGGATATTGCCAATGCGTTGAACAGTACTCTGGCGAAGTTCGGCCATGATCGCGCCGGTGCGCGCTGCGGCTACCCGATCGGTCTGAGCTATCCCCCTGATTGGGGCGAGCGCACCATGAGCCTGCGTCCTACAGATGACACAGAGCTGAAACCGGGTATGACCTTCCACTTCATGCCAGGTCTGTGGCTGGATGAATGGGGACTCGAAATTACAGAAAGTATCATGATCACGGAAACAGGCTGTGAAACGCTCTGCCAGTATCCGCGGGAGCTGTTTATTAAATAATATTTTTGACAGGAGCCTGATTCTGGTCAGGTTCCTGTCCGTTCATAAACAGTTGATTATATATTGCCAGATAATTGGATCTTAGATTGGAAATGGATTGGCATTGTATTGAGTAAGTTGAAAAAAAATTGCTGCTTCTATTGCGATCGATTGCGATGGGTATTTGAGTAGAAGGAGTGGGGAACCAGTGCTCGGTAGCCCGTTTAATGATTAATGGAATAATCGTAGCATTATTATTCCGCTTGTTGATAGATGCTCACGAGTTAATGAAATCGCTTTTCCTTATTATTAGACGCTATCTCATAAATACTTCTTTGCAAGAATCATGAAACCAGCAAGCCTTAAAAAACCAAGAAAATTCGCTAGCTTATACTCGTAACGTGTAACGATACGCCCAAAATTGTAGAGCCAGGCAAATAGCCTCTCTACTCTCCATCGGCGCTTGTATCTTCTCAGTGGCCGACCATCCTGCGTTTTAGGTTTGACTATTGTTTTGCGATGCGGCGCTATAAGCTCAATACGCTTGCTTTGCAAGCGTGAAATCCAGCGGATCACTATCATAAGCCCTGTCACCAATCAGTTTTTTTGGCAAAGTAGACATGGATTTCTGCAGCAACAGCTCTTCGACTAACTGTGTTTCATGTGGCGTAGCACTTGTTGCCCATAGTGCGACAAGAAGACCATTATGGTCTGCAGTCGCCATGATCTTGGTACCCTTGCCTCTTTTGGTTGCTCCCACTTCGTCCCCCTTTTTTAGCAGAGGAGAAAGAGCCATCGATAAAGCATTCATTGAGATCAATTTGCCCACGTCTTTCAAGATCTTCTGCCAGGGCTTCAAGAAGACAATCCATGACACCTTGCTTTACCCATTGTTGAAAACGACGGTGGTAGGTTTGATAGTGAGGATAGCAGTCAGGCATTTCGTACCAGTGTGAGCCTGTCCTGAGAACCCAAAGGATGCCATTCAATACATCACTGGCTGCTATCCATGGCCGACCTCTTCCATCAGCACTGACAGGTAGTGGTGGAATAAATGACTCAATATATTCCCATTGGCTATCGGTAAGATCAGTAGACATAAATATACAAGCTCAAATGAACTTGCAGTATAGGCGACCATATTAATCTTTTATGAGATGGCTTCTAGTACATTCTTTTTAATGGGTTTTCGAGCAAAAACTATTTTGGCTGAGCGATCATTGCAATGCTCTATAAATAACGGGCATCGTTAATATGCCCAAGTCTATAAAGAACTATTAGGAATTGATAATGCTGGAATTCACAGTCGTCAAGCGATGAATTATGAATTCCAGCATTCAGTCTGGCTATGGTTATTGTGCAGGATCTACTGGCACTTCACACTGACAGACTGACATCTCATTAGTGATGACGGTCCACCATACATTGTTCCAGCGACCATCATGGCTGAAACAAACCGGTGGACATTTTCGTTTGGCATCACCGTGATCCCAGATGGGACCTGCTTTAAAGCTTCGGCTGGCAGTTTTTTGTGTTTTGATAAAGCGTATGGCCGCTTTCAGCAAGTCGTCTTCAGGATGTGTGATTTGAGCCGAGAGTTGATCTTCTATCCCTTTAAAATAAAACGATGAGGGAGAGGTTTGGAGTGTTTTATCCGGTGTGACACCATTGCTGTCGTATAAGTGACCATCGGGTGTGAATGACAGCATACTCCCCAGTTTAATCTGCGTGCCGGAGGGAAGTTCATGGGTAATGGCCATAGAACTACCCCCGCTAGTGGGGGAACCCATCAGTGTCACGCCATCTAGTCCCTTGAGCGCACTAACCATTATATCTGCTGCGCTGAATATGCCGGAATCGGTGAGCACAACGATCTGTTTGGGTGGTTTATAGTCCGGTAACAATTGATCCCATAGAGCAACCAGTCCCAGCAAATTCTTTTGAATAGTGGCGTCATCCTCATCTTCGACTGTAAAGTCTTGCACTAGCTTACGAAAGAAGGACTGCTGAGGTGACAATACTTGATAATGCCAGGCACTGTAGCGATTTTCTTTATACCAATCCTTAGGTTTCTGGCTTGATATCGGGTTAAGGTCCGGTGTGAATTGGGTCAGCTGGAAGGCATCAATCGCCTGTTGTTCCTCTTGTGACCAGATGGCGTTGTCATGTCGGAAAATAAATCGACCAAATAGTCTGTCGCTATCTGGGGATCCCCATGGCATTGCTGTTTCATTCTCGGGCAGTAAATAAGTTGCCACGTTGGTGATACGTGGATAAGCGTCTTTATGTACCAGGAATGGGTAGAGAGCAATCAACGCTGTCCGACTACCGCCACCATTATCGCGCATGTCCAGAATAAGTCCACGTTGTCCTGATACCTGCTTGAAGCGAGACAAGGTATTCAGTAATTCAAGTCCTTGCTGAGCATCAGTGATATCAAACATCTCAGATAAGCGCAGGTACATAATCCGGCTTTGACCCGAGGTTGTCAGGTGATTTGACGGTGTGAGATCAATCGCGTGAAGTTCGCTGCTAGTGGTCAAGCGGCAGTCAATATGCCAGCGTTCCAGGTTTACCTTCTGACTGATTTGCTGGCCATCTTCCGATGCCAGTGTCAGTTTTGCCTGATTAGAGGTTGGATGCCCAGTTAATGCGCGCGCCTGATTCAGATATTTTAAAAAACGTGCAGCTTTATCATAGATACGCGCCTGATTATAGGAGGATATTGCCGGTTTCAGTAAGTTCACCCATTCATCAATTGAAATATCATCAATGGCAACAAGGTAGGGGAAGTCGCGATTATATGTCTCCTGTACACAGTATGTTTTATTGTGTTCATAGACAAATTGACCTTGCTGCATGAAAACCAGCTTGGGATATTTTCCAGGTATTGCCTGAATTCCACCAATAACACGCTTGTAACTATCTTCGTTTTCAGGAATATCGATATTAAATAAATCTCTAACCCCTGCATGGGCATCGCCAAAAGCTGCGATCAGTTTTTGTAGTGTTAACCGGTAGGCAATAGTGTCTGCAGGCAGTGTGTACTTTGAAAGGTTGTTTAATTGTTGTTCCAACTCGTTATGTGTATGAACAGGATGAAAAGAGAACTGATTTTCAATCAGTGTTTTTAACGTTTTAATATCCTCATTAACGAGATTGCTTGTAGGCGTAGGGCGATCAGAAACAGCATACACAGTGTTTATAAACAGGGATATTAGTAAAAAAGGGTATAACCAACGCATGGTGCAACTCCTTCTGTCTGAATCATAGTGACAGCTATTTGAAGCGGTAATAGAGTGTGAACAAAGTTAGACCCTAGATTAAGAGCGTGCATGGAAAGTCTGTAATAAAGATAAAATAATTAATGTTCTTTTATGTGTGGATTTCAGATGTTGCGTTTGGTGCTTGTTCAGAAAGTGTTGTTCCATTGTGTATATAGATAGGTAAAGAAAAAGCTTAGAGCTGTAAGTAAGATTGAGAGAAAAAGCATTTGCTGCATAGTGAAAAGCACTTATCGCATAGGTATATGTGCATATCGAGTGGCTTTGTTAATCCTTTCTGATGCTAATAAATAGAGTGTTGTAGAAAGTATTCCTTCTTTTTTGAAGAAATCTAGCGATATTAACCATAAAAACCTAATAGGCATCATATGTCGTGCATATTCCCCACCGCTTTCAGTGATCGGTACAGATATTGTTATAGATCAATACATACGGACGTTCGGAGTAGCACCATACGCAGCAAGTCGGAACTGATGGTTTCGGGCTAAATAGCGCCTTCGCTACGTAAGTGTAAGTACGTATCAGGCGTTCCAGCCTGTACCACGTGTTTAACGGATCGGAGCGCAACAATGTCAGAAGTTTATGACGTCATCATTATTGGTGGCGGCGCTGGCGGCTTGTCTGCTGGTGTGTATTGTGCACGCGGTAAAATGAAGACGCTGGTATTGGAATCCAGCAGCAATACCGGTGGCCAGTGTGCCAAAACCTCAGAGCTGGAAAACTATCCGGGCATTGTTGAATCCACCGGTCCTGGCCTGATGAACATGTTCCGGGCCCACTGTGACAAGTTTGGTGTTGAATTCCAGCGTGCACAAGTGACTGGCCTTGCGCTCGACAGTGACGGCTTCCACAAGCGCGTCACCACCCGCGACGGTCAGACCCTGATGGCCAAGAGCGTCATCATCGGCACCGGCGCCAACCCACGCGTTCTGGGCATTAAGGGCGAAAGAGAATTCACCGCCAAGGGCGTTTCCTACTGTGCTACCTGCGACGCAGACTTCTATGAAGATCTGGATATCATCGTCGTCGGCAGCGGAAATACCGCGGTAGAAGAATCCGTTTTCCTTACCAAGTTCGTTAACAGTGTCCGCATGGTCGTACTGCACGACGAAGGTGTCCTGGATGCTGACCGTACTGCACAGGAGCAGGCATTCGCCAACGACAAGATCTCCTTTATCTGGAACTCCTGCGTTGACGAAATCTGCGGTGACGAGCTGGTTAACGGCGTCAAGATCAAGAACCTGAAGACCGGTGAAATCACTGATGAAGCCTGCGACGGCGTCTTCATGTTCGTTGGCACCGTGCCGATGACTGACTTCCTGAAAGACACCATTGAGCTGAGCAAGGGCGGTTACATCGTCGTTGACGACAAGCAGGAAACCTCCATGCCGGGTGTCTTCGCGGCCGGTGACGTCTGCGACAAGTTCCTGCGCCAGGTGGTTACCGCAGCAGGTGACGGTGCGGTAGCGGCAGTCGCAGCAGACCGTTATGTCCAGGAAGAAGAGCACTGGAGCGAATCCGTGCTGGATGCCGAGAAGGATGTTTTGGTGGCGTTCTGGAGCCCGGTTGATCCGAAGAGTCTGGAACTGATGCCTCACCTGGAAGCGCTGGCAGCTGACAAGGGCCTGCGCCTGGTGACCATGGACACCTACAAGAGCCGCAACATCGCTGACCGCTACGAAGTCAGCCAGATTCCCACAGTGATCCGCTTCAGTCAGGGTGAGCCGGCGAGCCGTCTCGAAGCCCCCGCAGCGGACCAGCTTGAAAAGCTCGTTTGAGGTGAGTGAGATGATCGAAGTAGGCAAAGACAATTTCGAACAGGAAGTGAAGCAGCACCAGGGCATCGTCATGGTCGACTTCTGGGGTGAAAGCTGCGGTCGCTGCATGGAGCTGATGCCCGATGTGGTTGCCCTGTCCGAAAAATACGGTGACAAGGTCAAGTTCACCAAGCTGAACATTGCTGGCAACCGTCGTGTTGCCATGGGCCAGGGTGTCATGGGTCTGCCTTCCATGGTCTTCTACAAAGACGGTGAAAAGCAGGAGCACCTGTCCGGTGAAGAACTGGACGCCCAGCAGATTGAAGACGCAATTAAACAATACGTTTAATTGAGTAAGGAATTTTAAAAGTTTCATTGTTGAAATTTTTAAAACAGGCATAACAGAATTTACATCATCGTTGCCGTTATTAATGAATGATTGAAAGACTGTTATTCCGACGCTGGATTCGATTCATTCGATGACAGCATTTTGTAAGGTGATCTCCTTTACAGGGGATTGATTTTTCGAGTTCGCTTTATTGCGATTTTTCAGGTCAGAAAGCCATGCTGAAAGACAAGAAAGTCGTAATACTCGGTGATCGCGACGGCGTCCCAGGTCCTGCCATTGAAGAATGCGTCAAGACCGCAGGTGCCGAGGTTGTATTCAGCACCACCGAGTGTTTCGTCTGAACTAGCGCAGGCGCAATGGATCTTGAAAATCAAAAGCGGGTCAAGGAATTGTCCGAAAAGTACGGCCCTGAGAACATCGTTGTTGTTCTCGGCGGCGCTGAGGCCGAAGCTTCCGGCCTGGCAGCTGAAACCGTAACTAGCGGCGACCCGACTTTTGCAGGTCCGTTGGCCGGAGTCCCGTTGGGACTTCGTGTACACCATATCGTAGACGCAGAGATCAAGGATGAAGTGGATCCTGATGTTTACGAAGAGCAGGTTGGAATGATGGAAATGGTTATGCCGGTTGATGAAATCACCGGTGAGGTCAGGGAGTACCGCGAGAAATTCTGTAAGTTTCTCGGCTAACCATTCACCCGGATGTTGCACTGAACCGTAAGGTTTGTGCGTCTGTCGTCTGTCCGGGACCAGCCTGTGTTGATCCAGGCAGACGACGGTGTTCGAACCCGGTGTCCCCAGGGGCATCGGTTCAGTGTAACGGATGGGGTAGATGTGTGATGGCAGGACTGCCGGTGGGCAGTGATTTGCCAGACCAGTATCCGGCGATTATTTCGGCGATATAAATAAGCTGCAGTACAGCTCCTCTAATTGCCGCGGTAATCAGACATAGATCCAACGGGAACATTGGTTTGTTTCCTTTGCGGCTGACCAGATGGAGTTCGTGCCGTGGACTACCCCGTTATTAAAGGCGCAAGTTACGTACTTGCTCATACCCCGGATTTTATTCCTTTCGGGTCTACCCAGGTATTTGCCCGTAAGTCGAATGACCAGGAATACCTGTCTTCACTGAAAAAGCACCAGCGTCCTTTTGAAGACGTTGTCGCCTATCCGGCAAACCAGTGCTTTATCGGTAATATCACCCCAGAAGCCCTCGAAGGCATCACTGCACCCTGGTATGAAAACCAGATCGACGGTGCTGAGCGCCAGGGCCGTTTCGGCGAAATCATGCCGCAGGACGAATTCTTCGCCCTGATCAAGCACTCTGACGTGTTTGACCTGGTCAAATTGACCCCCGAATTCATTGAGCGCGCTAACCAGCGCCTGAGTACCCATCCGCTGCTCAGCCACATCGTGCTGGACGACAAGTGTGCGATGTCTGCTACCGACATGCACGCCCTGGTGGAAGAGCACATTGCTGAACCGCTGACCATTGACGGTGAGCTGATCGGCTGCGTTAAGCGTGCCCATGACGAAGACGAAAACCTGAGCGCCCACATCATCCTGGAAAACCTGAGTGTGAAAGCCTCCGGTGTTCTGGCGGCGCTGCACCTGAAGAAGCAGGGCATGGACCTGTCCCAGGTGGATTACATCATCGAATGTTCCGAAGAAGCCTGCGGTGACATCAACCAGCGTGGCGGCGGCAACTTTGCCAAGGCCATCGGTGAACTGGTCGGCTGCACCGGCGCAACCGGCAGCGACCTGCGGGGTTTCTGCGCGGCGCCTGCTCACGCCCTGATTCACGCAGCAGCGCTGGTCAAAGGCGGCGTATTCAAGAACGTCATGGTGGTTGCTGGCGGTGCTGTCGCCAAACTGGCCATGAACGGCCGTGACCACGTCAAGAAAGGTCTGCCGGTTCTGGAAGACGCACTGGCCGGTTTCGCCACCATCATCAGCGAAAACGACGGTGTCAGCCCAATTCTGAACACCGACATCATCGGTCGTCACACCATCGGTACCGGTTCTGCACCGCAGGCCGTTATGACCAGCCTGATCTCTGCGCCGCTTAAGCGCGCCGGTCGTACCATTCCGGATGTGGACAAGTTCTCCACCGAAATGCAGAACGCCGAGATCACCAAGCCTGCCGGCGCGGGTAACGTACCGGAAGCCAACTACAAGATGATCGCCGCCCTGGCCGTTAAAGAAGGTCAGCTGGATCGCAGCGAACTGATGAACTTTGTTGGCAAGCACGGTATCCCCGGTTACGCGCTGACTCAGGGTCACATCCCATCTGGTGTTCCTTACCTGGGGCACGGTCGCGACGCGATCATGAACGGTGAGATCAACAGCTTCATGCTAGTGGGCAAGGGCAGCCTGTTCCTGGGCCGTATGACCAACCAGTTCGACGGTATCTCTACCCTGATTGAAAAGAACACCGGAATCTCTGCTGGCAGCAGCTTTGATGGCGGCGAAGCCCGCAAGCTGGTGGCTGAAGCCATGAAAGACGTCGCTGAGCGTCTACTGGAAAAAGCCGGTGAGCAATAAGGAGACGGTCATGGCAAATCTTAATGAAGCCCTGGCCAGTGCTTTCAGTGACATGGCCGACGGCCTGGTCAGCGGCAGCTTCGGACGCAAAAAGCGTATCGGCCTGACCCTGGTCGGCAGCGAGCACGGTTCCGAGGAACTGGTGCGCGCGGCCACACTGGCGGCACGTACGTATGCAGATATCGAACCGGTCCTGATCGGTGACGTGGCCGAAGCGCCTTTCGAACTGCATCCGGCCTCTGATCTGCACGAATGCCACCAGGTGATGGAAGCGCTGCTGGACGAAGGCAAGATCGACGCCTGCGTCACCCTGCACTACAGCTTCCCGCTTGGCGTCAGCACGGTTGGTAAGGTGATCACTCCAGCGATTGGCCGCGAGATGATTCTGGCCACCACCACCGGCACCAGTGACACCATCCGCAATATCGCCATGGTGAAGAACGCCATCGCCGGCATCGCACTGGCCAAGGCCACCGGCATCCAGGAACCCACCGTGGGCATCCTGAATGTGGAAGGTGCGGCACAGGTGGAACGTGCACTGCGTCAGCTGATCGACAACGGCTACCGCATGAACTTCACCGAATCCGCCCGTGCGGACGGTGGTGTCCTGATGCGCGGCAACGACCTGCTGCAGGGCGCGCCCGACGTGATGGTCGCAGACAGCCTGACCGGCAACCTGATGATGAAGGTGTTCTCTTCCTTCAACACCGGTGGCAGCTACGAAGCTCTGGGTTACGGCTACGGTCCTGGCCTGGGTGAAGACGCCAGCCGCCTGGTGGGCATCATCTCCCGCGCCTCCGGTGCACCGGTCATCGCCGGCGCCATGCGCCTGATGGCTGACAGTGCCCAGGGTGACCTGCTGGACGTCTACCGTCGTGAACTAAAGGCCGCCAAAGAAGCCGGTCTGGAAGACATACTCCAGGGCCTGAAGCCAAAGGCTGCGGTAGAGAAGACCGAAGCCGTGACTGCGCCGCCGGAGAAGATCACTGACGGTGATATCAACGGCATCGATATCCTTGATATCGAAACCGCTCGCGACGCCCTGTGGGCCAAACAGATCTTTGCACGCACCGGTATGGGTTGCACCGGTCCTGTTGTCATGGTGGCGACTGGGGACATGGAGCAGGCACGCCAGGTGTTGAAGGAATCCGGGTTTATCGCTTGATCGATCAGGCGCCATCGGCGCCCGATCAACAGGCTATTCAGGAGAGTGTAATGAAACTAGAGATTGGCAATATCCATGTGAAGGAGCTGGCGTTCGGTGAGAACACCGCTCTTTCCTCCGGACGGGTGCAGATCAACCAGGAAGAACTGACTGGTTTCATCCGTGAACTCGACCATCGCATCACTGAAGTGAAGCTGGACATCGCCCTGCCAGGCGAAAAGACCCGCATCATGCCGGTGAAAGATGTCATCGAGCCTCGCGTCAAGGTAGAAGGCAAGGGTTCCATGTTCCCCGGCCGTAACCCGGGCGAAGAGTCCATGGTCGGTGAAGGCCGTACCCACGTGCTGAAAGGCATGGCCATCGTCACTACCGGTAAGGTGGTTGGCTTCCAGGAAGGTATCATCGACATGAGCGGTCCTGGCGCGGAGTACACGCCGTTCTCCAAGACCATGAACCTGGTGATCACCTGTGAAGTAGACGACAGCTGCAACCAGTACGACCACGAAGCCATCCTGCGCAAGGTCGGCATCGAAACGGCCAACCGTGTTGGCCAGCTGGCGAAGACCGCGGCTGCGGACGAAACCCGCACCTACGAAACCAAGCCGCTGCTGGAGCAGGCTGCCCAGTATCCGAACCTGCCCAAGGTCGGCTACATCTACATGCTGCAGAGCCAGGGCCTGATGCACGACACCTACCTGTACGGTGTTGACGTCAAGACCATCCTGCCCACACTGCTGTACCCCACAGAAGTGATGGACGGTGCGATCATGAGCGGAAACTGCGTATCCGCCTGTGACAAGAACCCCAGCATCGTGCACCAGAACAGCCCGGTTATCCACGAGCTGTATGAGCACCACGGCACCAAGTACAACTTCATGGGCGCGATCGTGACCAACGAAAACGTGACCCTGGCTGACAAAGAGCGTTCCTCCAACTACGTCGCCAAGCTGGCGGTACAGATGGGTCTGGACGCGGTCATCGTCAGTGAAGAAGGTTTCGGTAACCCCGATGCTGACCTGGTGATGAACTGCCGCAAGCTGGAAGAAGCCGGCATCAAGACTGTCCTGCTGACCGACGAATACGCCGGCCAGAACGGTGAGAGCCAGTCTCTGGCTGACTCCACACCGAAGGGCGACGCTGTGGTCACCAATGGTAACGCCAACCAGGTTATTCACCTGCCGGCCATGGATCGTCTGATCGGCCACGACACCTATGCCGACATGATCGCCGGTGGTTGGGACGGCAGCCTGCACGCTGACGGCTCCATCACTGCCGAGATCCAGGTGATCACCGGTGCTACCAACGAGTTGGGTTACCACAACCTGACTGCCATGGCAGGTTAAGGATTACAGGAAGAGAACAGATCATGACTATCAAGATTGTTCATTACATCAACCAGTTCTTCGGTCAGAAAGGCGGCGAAGAAGCAGCCAACCTGCCCATGGAACTGGTCGACGGCCCCGTCGGCCCCGGTACCGCGCTGAATGCTGCCCTGGGCGGCAAAGCGGAAATCGTCAAGACCATCATCTGCGGCGATTCCTACTTCAACGAGAACGAAGGCGTTGCCTGCATGGGCATCCGCGAAATTCTCGAAGACATCAAGCCTGACATGATCGTTGCCGGTCCTGCGTTCAACGCTGGCCGTTACGGCATGGCCTGCGGCAAGGTCGGTGAAGTGGCTAACGGCCTGGGCATCCCGGCGATCACCGGTATGTACAACGAGAACCCCGGCTACGAACTGTACCGGAACTTCTCCTACATGGTGCAGACCACCAACAGCGCTGCCGGCATGCGCGACGCCATCCCTGCGATGACCAGGCTGATCACTGCTTACATCGAGAAAGAAGGCAAGCTGGGTTCTCCGGAAGAAGAAGGCTACATGCCTCGCGGCCTGCGCGTTAACTTCTTCGCGGAAGAGCGTGGCGCCAAGCGTGCGGTTGACATGCTGATCGCCAAGATCGAAGGCCAGCCCTTCACGACCGAATACGAAATGCCTGTATTCGACCGCGTTGCACCTCAGCCAGCCGTCAAGGACCTGAGCACTGCGACTATCGCCCTGGTGACTTCCGGTGGTGTGGTACCGAAAGGCAACCCTGACCACATCGAATCCTCCAGTGCCTCCAAGTACGGCGCCTACAGCATTGCCGGCCTGGAATGCCTGTGCGAAGCAACCCACGAAACCGCTCACGGTGGTTACGATCCGGTTGCCTGTAACAAGGATTCCAACCGTGTTCTGCCTGTCGACGTACTGCGCGACATGGAAAAAGAAGGCAAGATCGGCAAGCTGCACGACACCTTCTACACCACGGTCGGTAACGGTACTTCCGTTTCCAACTCCAAAGCGTTCGGCGCTGAAATCGCGATGCACCTGAAGAATGCGGGGGTTTCCGCCGCCATTCTGACCTCCACCTGAGGAACCTGCACGCGTTGCGGTGCAACGCTCGTCAAAGAAATCGAAAAAGTTATGCCTGTCGTCCACATCGCCACTGTTGTGCCGATCTCCCAGACTGTAGGTGCTAACCGTATCGTTCCTGCTGTTGCGATTCCTCATCCGCTGGGCAACCCCAAGATGGATGCAGCTGAAGAGAAGGTTCTGAGAAGAGGTCTGGTGGAAAAAGCGCTGACCGCGCTGGCCACTGAGATCGAAGACCAAACCGTCTTCTAAGGCATATCCCCGGTACTTCGGTGCCGGGGGATTTTTTTAGGCATGAATGAACAATAAGAAACAAACCCTCACAGATTCTGGGACTTGATAATGCGTTTTAAACCAACCAATGCCTCGGTTCCCCCCCTGACGATTTTCCGGATCATCCATCGTTCTACCCGTTCCACTTTGATGCGCTAGTAACAACGAAACATCCGGGGGAAAGTCGTTATGACAAACGGTAAGAAACAGATGCCCTTGCTCCTGAAGGTCATCATTGCAATCATCATTGGTATTCTTTTCGGGCAGGTCGTCACCGCTACCGACGGCGGCAGTCTTGGCACAGTACTGGCTTATGGCCTGCGGGTCGGTGCCACCTTCAGTGATATTTTCAACCGCTATGTCGGTTTCTTTGTACCCCTTTTAATTGTCGGTCTGGTCGCACCCTCTATTGCTGACCTGGGCGTGAAAGCCTCCAAGGCATTATTGATCACCGTGGCACTGGCCTACGGTTCCGCCTTCGGCGTTTCCCTGATCGCCTACCTGCTGGGCGCCAGCATTATTCCGTCTATCGTCACGCCCGGTTCCGCCGCAGAAGCCAATGCCATCAATGTGGGCTCCTTCCTGCCGGCCAGTTTCACCTTCGAGCCGATCATGGGCATCATTACCGCCATTGCGCTGGCATTCTCCATCGGCCTGGCCGCAGCCTTTATCAAGAGCGACACTCTGCCGAAGTTCCTGGACGACGGTAAGCAGATTGTTATCAAGATTCTGGGCGGTTTCATTGTGCCGCTGCTGCCTTACCACATCGGTATCATCTTCGCGAAGATGTCGGCTCAGGGGAATATCCTGCAGAACCTGGTCAACTTCGCCAGCATCATCGGCGTGATTATCATGCTGCAGATTGCTTACCTGCTGGTGCTGTACTTCACAGCAGGCAGTCTGACCGGCCGTAACCCGATCACCGCTATCAAGAATATGTTGCCGTCTTACTTCACTGCACTGGGTACCCAGTCGTCTACTGCGACCATTCCGGTAACCCTGAAGTGTGCCGAAGCGAACGGTGTGTCAGAGGATGTCCGCGGCTTCACCATTCCGCTGTGCTCCACCATCCATCTGACCGGTTCTGCCGTGACACAAACGTTCGGTTCCATGGCGGTATTTTTCTTGTTCCATGGTACAGTTCCGACCTTGGCCATGATGCTGCCGCTGGTCATCTTCCTCGGCATCATCCTGATCGCAGCCCCCGGTGTTCCCGGTGGTGCGCCCGCGGCCACTGTCCCTGTCCTGAAGAGTTTCATGGGCTTCACCCCGGAAATGTCCGGCATCATGTATACCCTCGGTATCACCAACGATGCCTTCAGTACTGCCTCCAACGTGGCCGGTGATGGCGCGATCTCCATGATCGTCGACAAGCTGACCGCGAAGGACCAGGCCGCGATGAAAGAGCTCCATGAACAGGAAGCTGCAGCACATCATGCAGCAGCAAAATAGTCCTCGATGCGGCTTGCCGGTGATCCCGGCAGGCCACTGTGTTACTCCTGAAGAAATAAGCTGAACGCGAATGAACAAGGCATTTTTCTACGAGCACCTGCAAGGCCAGCTCAACGACATGAAAGAACAGGGTCTGTACAAGAGCGAGCGTGTGATCACCTCGCAGCAGCAGGCTGACATCACCGTGAGTTCCGGCGCTGAAGTGCTGAACTTCTGTGCGAACAACTACCTCGGTCTGGCGAATGCGCCTGAACTGATCAAGGCCGGTCAGGAAGGCCTGGACAAGTGGGGCTACGGCATGGCGTCCGTACGCTTCATCTGCGGTACCCAGGAAATCCACAAGACCCTGGAAAAGCGGATTTCCGACTTCCTGGGCATGGAAGACACCATCCTGTACTCCTCCTGCTTTGACGCCAACGGCGGCCTGTTCGAAACCCTGCTGGGCCCGGAAGATGCGATCATCAGTGACGCCCTGAACCACGCCAGCATCATCGACGGCGTGCGCCTGTGCAAGGCCAAGCGTTTCCGTTACGCCAACAACGACATGGCGGAACTGGAAGCGCGCCTTAAGGAAGCGGAAGAAGCGGGGGCCCGCTACAAGCTGATCGTCACCGACGGCGTTTTCTCTATGGACGGCATCATTGCCAACCTGAAAGGTGTGTGCGACCTGGCGGACAAGTACAACGCCATGGTGATGGTTGATGATTCCCACGCCGTTGGTTTCATCGGCGAAAACGGCCGTGGCAGCCACGAGTACTGCGATGTGATGGGCCGTGTCGACATCATCACCGGTACCCTGGGCAAAGCCCTGGGTGGCGCTTCCGGCGGCTATACCTCTGCACGCCGTGAAGTGATCGAGATGCTGCGTAACCGCTCTCGTCCATACCTGTTCTCCAACACCCTGTGCCCGGCGATTGCCAACGCGTCCGTCAAGGTACTGGACATGCTGGAAGACGGTGCCGAGCTGCGTCAGAAGCTGCGTGACAACAGCCAGTACTTCCGCACTGAAATGGAAAAGCTGGGCTTCACCTTGGCGGGTAAGGATCACGCGATCATTCCTGTCATGCTGTTTGATGCATCACTGGCTCAGAAGTTTGCTGAGAAGATGCTGGAAGAAGGTATCTACGTGATTGGTTTCTGCTTCCCCGTGGTACCACAGGGGCAGGCCCGGATCCGTACCCAGATGTCCGCTGCCCACGACCGTGAGCACATTGACCGTCTCATCGCAGCCTTCACCAAGGTGGGCCGCGAACTGGGCGTCATCTGATCGATAGAATGACCGGCGTCGGCCCAAAAAGCCGGCGTCCGGGGACTGACACCAAAAGTGCAGTCCGGGTCAAGGGGGTGCGGTCAAGACTGTATTTCCACGGATACTGCACAATGGTCGCCAGAATACCCACAAGGTAATTGTTGTAAGGTACACACATGAAAACGCTGGCCAAACTCAAGGCTGAAAAAGGCATCTGGATGGACGAGCAGCCGATTCCTGAAATCGGTCACAATGACGTCCTGATCAAGATCAAGAAGACCGCCATCTGCGGTACCGATATCCATATTTACAACTGGGACGAATGGGCGCAGAAGACCATCCCCGTGGGTATGACTGTCGGTCACGAATACGCCGGTGAGATTGTTGAAATCGGCAAGGAAGTCAAAGGCCTGAAGATCGGCGACCGTGTCTCCGGTGAAGGTCACATCGTTTGCGGTCACTGCCGTAACTGCCGTGCCGGCCGCGATCACCTCTGCCCGAACACTGTCGGTGTGGGCGTTAACCGTATGGGCGCTTTCGCGGAATACCTGGCGATTCCTGCAGCCAACGTTTACCCGTTGCCTGATGATATTTCCGATGACCTGGCCGCGATCTTCGATCCGCTGGGTAACGCCGTTCACACCGCACTGTCTTTCGACATGGTGGGTGAAGACGTACTGATCACCGGCGCCGGTCCTATCGGCATCATGGCCGCTTCCATTGCCCGTCATGCAGGCGCACGCCACGTCGTGATCACTGATGTGAACGACTACCGTCTGGCACTGGCCCGCGAAATGGGCGCAGCCAACCGTGTGGTTGACGTGTCCAAAGAAGCCCTGGAAGACGTCATGAAAGAGCTGGGCATGAAGGAAGGTTTTGACGTTGGTCTGGAAATGTCTGGCAACGGCGTCGCTTTCAACCAGATGCTGGCCAACATGGAAAACGGCGGCAAGGTTGCTCTGCTGGGTATTCCCGGCAAAGACACCGTGATCGACTGGAACAACGTCATCTTTAAGGGCCTGTTCATCAAGGGCATCTATGGCCGTGAAATGTTCGAGACCTGGTACAAGATGACCAGCATGATCCAGAGCGGTCTGAACATGGAACCGATCATCACTCACCGCTACCACGTGGATAACTACGCGGAAGCCTTTGAAGTGATGGCCAGCGGCAAGTCCGGCAAAGTGGTGCTGGACTGGAGCTGATCATTATTGTTCACAGCAGACGACAGGATGTCGTCTGCTGTCGCCCGGACTGCTGAAGAGGCAGCAGGCCTGAGTCTGGCACGACGCCATCCGTATCACTGAAAGCAACGAAACCTGAACAGCTGAATACTTCTCAATAAAGCGACAATAGACGTATAAATAGCTGAAAGGGACAGAATAGGGCAGACCGACCGTCGGCCCGGATGGAGTGAAAGGCGTTTGACGAATTTGTAAGCCGTCGCAAAACGGGAAGATATCCCCTGTCATCCGGGGGAGTTTGCAGGAACAGTGGATAACAGGTTTTGCGACGTAACGTACGAACCGATTTTTTCAACAAAAAAGGGTCTGAGTATGGAACTCTTAAAGGGTGTCACGTTACTGCTCATCACGCTGTCGCTGTTTTCGCTGTTCAGTGCCTACATGCCGAGAGGCCGCGCTGCCATGGGGGGATTGGCTAACGCTGCGGTCGCCAGTTTTCTTGTCGAGGCTGTTCACTCCTATATCACCGGTGACTTCATGGGTATTGCCTTCCTGAAGGAAACCGGTCTTGCCGCCGGTTCCATGGGCGGTCCGGCTGCTGCCATGCTTGTTATCATCGGGATGGGCGCCAGCCCCGTGATGGGTGCCGTGGCGGGAGTTGCCGTGGCGGGTCAGGGTATTCTGCCGGGCTTCATTGCCGGTTATGCCTGCTTCTTCGTCGCCAAAACCTTGGAAGACAAGCTGCCCGAAGGTGTTAACGTGATTGCCGGTGCGCTGATTACCGCGCCGATCGCTTACCTGGTGGCCTCGTGGTCTGCACCGGTGGTGAATGAAACATTGGGGGTTGTGGGTCTTGCCATCAGTGAAGCCACCAAGCAGTCACCTTATGTAATGGGTATCGTGCTGGGCGGCATCATCAAGATCGTCTGCACCTCACCGCTGAGCTCCATGGCGCTGACCGCCATCCTCGGCCTGACCGGCCTGCCGATGGGTATTGCCGCCATTGCCTGTGTGGGTGGCAGCTTCACCAACGGTATTGTGCTCAAGCGTCTGAACCTCGGGAATAACGGTAACGTCGCAGCCATCATGCTCGAGCCGCTGACCCAGGCGCCGATTGTCACCGCGAACGCCCTGAAGTTCTACTCCTGCAACTTCTTTGGTGGTGCATTGGCTGGCCTTGGCGCGGTGTACTTCGGCATCATCAACAATGCCCCCGGTACTGCGGCGCCGATTCCCGGCCTGCTGGCACCGTTTGCCTTCAATGACCCGATGAACGTGATCGGTGCGCTGGTGGTAGCGGTGATTGGTGGTACCGTGGCGGGCTTTGTCGGAACCCAAATTCACCTGAAAGTGCGTGGTGCTATGAAGGCGGCTGAGCCTCAGCCTGCATTGAATTCTTGATGGTTCGCATCAGAGCTTTAGTGTTTTAATCCAAAAGAAGGTTCCGATGAATGGAGCCTTCTTTGTTTTAGTGTCATCAGAACTTTAAGTCCACTGAACTTTGGCTTGTCTGGTTTGCGAGGGTTGATTAATACAATCAGATCACAACGCAGGGAGACACTGTCAGGAGACGGATTAATTTGTTTCATATTTAATGGCTGTGGGAACGGGGTAATGGCGATGTCTTTGTCAGGATGAAATAAAGAAACCGCTATTCTTATAGATGAATTTTCTGAGCGGATGCTTTCCGTTTTTGAGTCGTTGCTCGATTCCATTATGGTGAAAGTGGTCTGTTGGTGTCCAGGTGAAATGTTGACAGTAAAACCTAAATAATGAGGTAGGGTTTTTGTTAATGCCTCATTAATGAGATACGTTGTATCTGCAAGAAGGTAACAAAGGATAAAGTCGACTGCTTTCAAGTTTTGTCGTGAAAGTGCTTGTAAACGGGATACAAATCTTCTGATGTCAATGTTAGAAAATTCTCTTGTGCTGTTTAAGCTTGCACCAATGGTGGTATTGCGGTCGTGTTGTTTTCTGATTGAGTATGCGTATTTCTGCATGTTGCTCTTTAACTGAATCGCTATTTTTTTTAATAATTCGTTTCTTCCATGTTGTACATTTATTAATGCCCTCTCTCGTAATTGTTTTTTTGTTTTTTCATGGATGCATGCTAACTCTGTAGCACATGTTGCTGAGGTGGGAGTATGTGTCGATGTTATTTCAATGGTCAATGAGTTGATACCTGTTTTCCATGTATTACATAAAACAGGTTTTCGCAAGGCATTGACTGCTTCAAAATGATTGTCTCTAATGATACGCGCTGATTCTTTAATGAGGTTTGTTTGTGGAGATGCGTTATATTGCACAGTCAAATAATCTTCAGGGTTAGTGTATATTTCATAAAGTTTTCTGGTAAGTGCATCAATAAGGCATAGCCTCATGCTGAGTATATGGCCGTTGTATTTGGTGAGCAAATCGCTGCTATATGAAAATATAGACTCCAAAAAATATCTGTCCGTTGTTATAGCTGCTAAGGTGCCCGCTATATGTTGTGATAAGTTTTTAATTTCATAAGCAAAAAGTTCTTGTTGAGTTGCAAATTTTTCAAAATTACCTAGTACGAACGGAAGCGTATCGTCATCATTACCTAGTACGAATGGAAGAGTATCGTCACCATCGTGGGTTACTGACGTTTCTGTGACTTCTGTCAGAAGAGGGATTGTTTCCGGGGTAACCTGTTGTACTCGTCTACAGCAAATAACACTAAAAATTCTGTCGGCGAGAGAGTTTGCGGGTAGCAACTGCATAGAGTAACTGTCGTCTTCCGGGTCAGAGTCAGAATCATTTTGATGATACCCGGAAGCCGTAGGATAAGAGGGGCTCTCACTGATGTGCATAGGCTTTGAAAGCATGCATTAGTCCTCATTCTTTGCTGGTTTTTGTAGCCACTCTTAGCGATAGTGACTCAAACTGGGGAAATGCTTCTGTCCTCACCGGGGGAGAGTCAGATGGATTTCTAATGGTGCAAACTGCACGGTATCTGGTGTTGTGGAGCTGAAGGAAAGTGATGCCTCTGCCCATATTTGTGTCTGTGACCATTCCTCACGAATTTGACTCAGATTTTCATGATTCCCGAACGCATCGGTATAAATGCTGTCAAGGACAGGATGAGCAAGACACTTCATCGTTACTACAAAATCATCAGAATCCAACGAAACAGGCTGTTCCCTGGTTATGACGGTGTTAATTGATATTGTGCTCTCACATAACTGGATTTGTGGTCCTAATAAAACACGTAACAAACTGCTAAGTATTGATGTTAATGAAAAACCCATGTCTTCAGTAATATATTGGCAAATTAAAGAAGTCAGATCTCTATTTTGGTTTAGTAGTGAGGAAAATTGAAGAAAGAAAACAGGTATGGCATTTTTTCTTTCATCAATTGTGTGTGATGATGGAAGTAAGTGTGTGTATTCTGGATTTCTACTATCATATAAATAATAGCTGTTGTTCATAATATTTCTTTTTAGATGACGAATGCAGGAAAGCGGAATAGAACAGTTTTCGTTGAATTCAATTGAATCATGACTGTCAGGATTATCCATGATGAAATATCTCATGCTATGTTCAAACGACATTTGAAGTTCTTGTACTTTTTGGCAGGGGATAATGCCTGAATTTTCAATTCTGTCGCTAATGTCAATGCTCATTCCCTGTAGTTCAAGTAAAAATACGTTGTATTTAAGTCGGAGGAGATTAAGTAGCGGCTGAGGCTGTTTTATATTTTTGTTTGTAAGGAGCTCCTGCGCCATCATACAAATGAGTTGTATTTTGAAAATGATGTTTTTTCCATCTTGTTCGGCAGCGTGTAATCTGCCGGTAAGATAGATTAACAGTACACTCTCTAAATCTTGCTGTTCCCCCGAATCTGATTGGATACTAGTGTCGATGAAGTCACAAAACACCTTTCGTTCTTCTTCTAAAGCTTGTTGGTCAGTGGGAGTATCAGCCTGTTGCATTGACCGTTCATGCTGAATGCGTCTCTCTTTGATACTTGTATTACGGCTGAAGTACGCAGCGAGCTCTGGACAGCATGAAATTATTGCAGATGACAGAGCGCGCCACATACGCCTTCCGATTGATGGGGTGGGGTGTGCTGTTTCTCCCAAAGGTAATGTCTGGTAATGGGTATGACTTGTTGATGTTGAGGGAGCGGCCATAAAAATATACCTCAGCGCTATAGCAGCGTTTACTACAGTGGTTCATGTGGATTTATAGATTGGTATTTGTGGCTGTAGTTCCGCTATGCGGACTTAGGGGGGGCTGATTGTCAATTTACTTAACAGGTGCTGGCAGGAGCATCGTTGGCTTATCTGCCACCGTTCGAGGTTAGTTTTCAGAATCAGGCTTTTTACCATCTGCCTGATTGTGTTTTTTCAATGCCTCAAGTTCTGCGAGTTCTTCCTCTTCCTTTTCGTCCTCTTCTGTTTTAATGGGCTCTACGCTGAGATCCAGGCTGCCGCTGCTTGAACTGCTGCCGTTTTCGTGATGCAGTTTGAGTTTCAGACGGAGATTGTTAGGAAAATCGGCATTTTTTAATGCTTCTTCTTCGGTGATTTTTCCCTCTGTGGTGAGTTTGAAAAGTGCACTGTCAAAGGTTTGCATGCCTAACTCTTCGGATTTGAGCATGACATCCTTGATGGAGGCCAGGTCACCTTTCTGAATCAGCTCCTTGATCGTATGGGTGCCGAGCAGGATCTCAATTGCTGCACAGCGTTTTTTATCTACTGTAGGAATCAGCCGTTGGGAAATGAAAGCCCGGAGATTGTTGCCGAGATCCCCCAGCAGCTGTTTGCGTCGCTCTTCCGGGAAGAAGTTGATGATTCGGTCCAGTGCCTGGCTGGCGTTGTTGGCATGTAGCGTGGAGATTGCCAGGTGTCCCGTTTCTGCAAAGGCCATGGCGTATTCCATGGTTTCCTGGTCCCGGATTTCACCGATCAGGATGACATCCGGCGCCTGGCGCAGGGTATTCTTGAGGGCGGCATGGAAGCTGCGGGTATCCACGCCCACTTCGCGCTGGTTGATGATGCTTTTCTTATGCTTGTGTACAAATTCAACCGGGTCTTCAATGGTGATGATATGGCCACCGGAGTTGCTGTTCCGGTAATCAATCAGCGCCGCAAGGGAGGTCGATTTCCCCGAGCCTGTACCACCAACGAACAGGATCAGCCCGCGCTTGGTCATAATGACGTCTTTCAGGACTTCGGGCAGCCTGAGGTCGTCGAATTTCGGGATATCGGTTTTGATGTTCCGGGCGACGATGGAGATTTCATTGCGTTGCTTGAAAATATTGATCCGGAATCGGCCACAGTTAGGGATGGATATCGCCAGGTTCATTTCCAGCTCGCGCTCAAACTCCTGGCGCTGCTCTTCATCCATAATGTCGTTGGCAATCGCTTCAATATCACCGGATTGAAACGGCTCCTTGGCCAGGGGCTTCAAGGTGCCCTGGAATTTCGCACAGGGCGGCGCATAAGTGGAAAGATACAGATCTGAGCCGTCCTTGCTCGCCAGAATCTTGAGCATCTGTTTGAATTCCATACGTTATCGTCCCTGATACGAGGTCTTACTGGAGATTGTTATCGTAATTAAGTAAAGCATAGCCAGAGGCGTAAGTACTCAAAAACTCCTGTGCAGACCACATGGCAGCCAGCATGAGGCGTATTCGATAATATTTGCCAGTCTCGGAAT
>NZ_BAABFL010000132.1:0-31790 GCF_039540975.1 Kistimonas scapharcae | reverse complement strand
ACAGCCATAATCCAAAATACCTAGCATAACCATGATCGTTGACTGTTATATATACGTAATCAACGGATCTGATTCATGACCGATAACTTGCGGATACATAAAACAGAGCAACAATGTTGTGACTATCTGCGCTACAACCATTACGAACCACCTTTAACCGTCTTGATGCTGTCAGACAAACTCTGTTATCAACTAACCGAAATGACATATAAGAGCAAAACTACGCAGTGACTCTGCGACGTGTCAGGATACAATACCCCTTTTGACAAGGAGTCGCTCTCCACAGTGTCCAGACTCAATAATCGTCAGGCTGAAGCGGTTAACTACATCAGCGGCCCCCTACTGGTGCTGGCCGGTGCCGGCAGTGGCAAGACCAGCGTCATCACCACCAAGATCGCCTACCTGATTCAGGAATGTGGCCTCAAGGCGCGTAATATCGTCGCCGTGACCTTTACCAACAAGGCCGCGCGGGAGATGAAGGAGCGGGTTGGTAAACTGGTGAAAGGGCGCGCCTCCCATGGCCTGACCGTTTCGACCTTTCACAACCTTGGTCTGAACATTATCCGTAAAGAGCATAAGGCGCTGGGCTTCAAACCGGGCTTCTCCATCTTTGATGATCAGGATGCCAAATCGTTGATCAAGGAGCTGATGCATCGCGAACTGGCGGACAATGACGACTCACTGGATTTCATCCAGCATGTCATCTCCAACTGGAAGAACGACATGCTGCCGCCGGAAACCGCCCTGCAGATGGCGCGTAATGATCAGGAGATGCTGGCGGCCCGGGTGTATCTCCATTACAACCGCACCCTTCGCGCCTATAACGCCGTTGATTTTGATGACCTGATCCTGCTGCCTGTACAACTCTTCCGTGATAATCCGGACGTGCTTGAGCGCTGGCAGAAAAAAATCCATTACATGCTGGTCGATGAGTATCAGGACACCAACTCAACCCAGTACCTGCTGGTTAAGCAGCTGGTAGGCGGTCACTCTCGCTTTACAGTGGTAGGCGATGACGACCAGTCCATCTATGCCTGGAGGGGAGCGAGGCCGGAAAACCTCATCCAGCTGAACGAAGACTTTCCCGGCCTGAAGCTGATCAAGCTGGAACAGAACTACCGCTCTACCAGCCGTATTCTGAAAGCCGCCAACGTGCTGATTGACAACAATCCGCACGTCTTCGACAAGAAGCTCTGGAGCGAGCTGGGTATGGGCGATGAAATCCGCATTATTCGCTGCCGCAATGAAGATGCTGAATCAGAACGGGTTGCGACTGAAATCCTGACCCATAAGCTCAAGCACGACACCCACTACCGGGATTACGCCATTCTCTACCGGGGCAATCATCAGTCCCGCCTGCTGGAACTGAAACTGCAGCAGCACCAGGTGCCCTACCATATCACCGGCGGCACCTCGTTTTTCTCCCGGGCGGAGGTCAAGGACATCATGGCCTACCTGCGCCTGCTGGTGAATCCGGATGATGACAACGCGTTTCTGCGCATTATCAATGTGCCACGCCGGGAGATTGGTCCAACCACACTGGAAAAGCTGGGTACCTATGCAGGCGACCGCCATGTGAGTCTGTACCAGGCCTGCCACGAGTTTGGTCTCGAACAGGTGCTGGACGCCCGCTATGTGGAAAAACTGCGCCGATTCACCGCCTGGATGGATGACATCACCCGCCGCTGCAGCACGGATGACCCGATCGCCACCATCAAGGAGATGATCGCCGATAGCGATTATGAAAACTGGCTCTACCAGAATTCCAGCAGTGAAGTGGTCGCGGAAAAGCGAATGGGTAATGTCTGGTTCCTGGTGGAATCGATTCAGCAGATTCTGGATCGTGCGGATGAAGACGCCACTATTGAGGACGCCATCTCCCGTCTTCTGCTTCGGGATATGATGGAACGACAGGAAGAAGAAGACGATTCAGACAAGGTACAACTGCTCACGCTGCACGCCTCCAAGGGGCTGGAATACCCTTATGTCTTTATGGTCGGCATGGAAGAAGACCTGCTGCCGCACCGTACCAGCATTGAAGAAGACAACGTCGAGGAAGAACGTCGTCTGACCTATGTCGGCATTACCCGTGCCCGCAAGGCGCTGACCATGACGCTGGCTGCCACACGCCGACAGTTTGGTGAAACCATCGACACCACCCCCAGCCGGTTTATTGATGAACTGCCTCAGGAAGATCTGACCTACGAAGGCTGGGGGGAACGCAGCACGCCTGAACAACAGTCAGCCCGCGGCAATGACGCACTCTCTCTCATGCGGAAAAGCCTGAATCTGTAGGCACTTCACGCTTCTTACCGCCACAAAAAACGCCGCGTAAAAGCGGCGTTTTTTATATCCCTGGGAAGTATCAGGCAGCCATAAAACCTTTCAGTTTTTTCAGCGCATTGTTTTCCAACTGACGAATACGTTCGGCGGAAACACCATACTTGGCGGCCAGTTCATGCAGGGTGGCCTTGTTATCTTCATCCAACCAGCGGCTCTGCAAAATATCCCGGCTTCTGTCGTCGAGGCTGTTCAGAGCCTCCTGTAGCTGCTGGGTGGCATTGTTTTCCCAGTCGCTTTCTTCCAGCTGGGTGGCCGGATCATAACGCTGGTCTTCAAGGTAATGCACCGGCGCCTGGTAGCTGGTATCACTGTCGTCATCGGTGTAACCATCAAACGCGGTATCCTGCCCCGCCATACGGCTTTCCATCTCACGGACGACATTAGGATCGACACCGAGGTCTTTGGCAACAGCTTCGGCTTCATCGGAAGAGAACCAGCCCAGCCGCTTCTTGCTGGAACGCAGGTTAAAAAACAGCTTGCGCTGCGCCTTGGTCGTGGCGATCTTGACGATACGCCAGTTACGCAGAATGAATTCGTGAATTTCAGCTTTGATCCAGTGCACGGCAAAAGAGACCAGACGCACACCGTATTCCGGGTTGAAACGTTTGACCGCCTTCATCAGGCCAACATTCCCTTCCTGGATCAGGTCAGACTGTGACAGGCCATAACCGGTATAACTTCTGGCGATGTGCACTACAAAACGCAGGTGTGACATGACCAGCTGTCTTGCCGCTTCCAGGTCATTCTGATAGTACAGGCGTTCCGCCAGTTCACGCTCCTGGTCAGCGGACAACACAGCGATGCTGCTTACGGCCTGGACGTACGCATCAAGGTTGCGCCCCGGCACAAGCAATTCAACACGCTGTAAACTGTTACCCATTGACGAACTCCGAAAGTAAAAATTGCAGTGAGTGTAACACTCTTTCAGACAGACAACTATTTCCCAAAATAGTTCAATTTTTTCGCAATTATTATTGCTGTTTATTATTAAAAGTATACTACAGGATACGTATAGATAGGGATCAAAACCGGTAACTCAACCGACCAATTCCGTCAGCAAAAGTAACAGGAAAAGGTCGGTTCAAGATCAACCTTCAGCGCCGGTTTCATCCTGCAGCAACTGCCGACGACAGGTCAGAAAGGCCCCGAGTGTTGCAATGGCTGCTCCTGAGATAACCAGAATGAGAGTATCGCCAAGCCCCAGGAAACCAGGCCGATAATCGCTTTGGTAAAGACGCAGTAAATCATCCACCGCACCGGAGGCCATCAGAAACAGGATCCCCGACAGCAACCAGGCCATCATTGCACCCAATACACCATACCAGAATCCGGTGTAGACAAATGGCAGCATGATATAACCGTCCGTACCACCCACCAGCCGGATCACCCGGATCTCATCCATACGCGCCGTCACCAGCAGTCGGATGGTATTACCCACCGCCAGCAACAAGGCCACGGCAAGAATAGACGCCAATCCCCAGGTCGCCTGGCGTCCTAGATTCAGAATCGCATGGACACGTTCCACCCAGTCACGATCCAGACGAACCACATCAACCTGTGGCAATCGGGACAGACGCTCCTGAAGCGCGATAAGCTGGGTCGGCACCAAAGACAGCTCGGGCGTCACTTCCAATACCGCGGGCAGGGGATTCTTACCCAACTGCCGAACCAGGCCGGCAAGTCCAGACTGCCGCTCGAATTCCGCCAGCCCCTGTTGTGCTGAAATATAGGTAACCGATTCAACGCCGGGTTCCTTCAACAACGTCTGCTGCAGTTGTCGGCTTTGCTGCTCGCTGGCATCGAGCGTCAGAAACAGCGATAAGCGTGCAACCCCTTGCCAGCCGCCAGCCAGCGTTTCTATATTGCTCAGCGAGACATAAAGCAATGTGGGCAACGATAGCGATATCCCCAGTACCAGAATCGTCATCAGACTAGCCAACGGTGTCGCCATCAGACGGGAAAAGGCTTCTCCGGCGACCCGCTTTTGCAGAATGAAAAACCGACGCAACCCTGCCCCGTCTCGCCGCTCCCGTACCAGAGGCTTGGGTGGCGCTTGATGGGATGACTGATGGGCGGGCGCTTTCTGACGATGCTTACCCTCACGGCTCCGTCCATCGGATACAACAGCCGCTTCACGCCAGGTGGTCACAGCCTGCTTCCTGGCGCGCTCACGCCCACGCTTCTCTGATGCCTTGCGCTGCTGGTTCGACGGTTTTCGTTTGAATAAAGAACCGATCATGCCGACACCACCTGACAGTCTCGGATCAATTGCCCCTGATCCAGGGTCAGTACACGCTTACCCATACGCTGTACCAGATCGAGATCATGGGTCGCCACCAGCACCGTCACACCCGCCTGATGAAAGTTATGGAACAGCTGCATAATCTCTTCCGAGAGTTCCGGGTCGAGGTTACCCGTCGGTTCATCCGCCAGCAACACCGGGGGTCGGTTGACCACGGCCCGGGCAATGCCGACCCGCTGCTGTTCACCGGTCGATAACGACAGTGGATTCTGCTTTTCCTTGTTGAGCAGCCCCACCATATCCAGCGCAGCCCTGACACGGCGTGCGCCTTCCTCAGGCGAAAAGCCGGCAACCTGCAGGGGAATGGCTACATTATCGAACACAGAACGGTCAAACAGCAGCTGATGGTTCTGAAATACCACGCCGATATTGCGCCGCAACGAGGGAATCTGTGCCCGCCGCAGTTTGGACAACTGGTAACCACCGACCTGGATACCCCCCGACGTCGGCCGATCCATCAGGATAATCAGTTTCAGCAGTGAGCTTTTACCCGCACCTGAGTGCCCCGTGAGAAAAGCCATCTCCCCCCGGTCCAGCCGAAAGCTGATCTGGTTTAATCCCACGTGGCCATTGGGGTAACGCTTGGTGATAGTGTCAAAATGAATCATGTTTGTCGGGTCCGGCATGGACCGGGCGTTCCTGCGTGATCATGAATGAAGCACATTGACGCCCCCATCTCCCTGTTACTGAAACTCGGTATCGGCAAACAAGGCATCCACAAACTCCGCCGCCTTGAAAGGCCGCAGGTCATCAATCTGCTCACCCACGCCCAGGAAACGGATCGGCAACTGCATCTGCCGCGCCAGGGCAAAGACCACCCCACCCTTGGCCGTACCATCCAATTTGGTGAGCGCCATGCCTGTTACCTGGACGGTATCATTGAAGAGCTTGGCCTGACTGAGTGCATTCTGGCCAGTACCAGCATCCATTACCAGTAAGACTTCGTGCGGCGCCGTCTCATCCAGTTTGCCTAACACCCGCTTGACCTTTTTCAGCTCTTCCATCAGGTGTTCCTTGTTATGCAGACGTCCGGCGGTATCCGCAATCAGGACATCGGCACCACGGGCTTTAGCGGCTTCAAAGGCATCGTAAATCACGGAAGCACTGTCAGCACCGGTATGCTGGGCAATCACCGGAATCTGGTTGCGCTCGCCCCACACCTGCAGCTGCTCAACGGCCGCCGCACGGAAGGTGTCACCCGCTGCCAGCATCACCTTGCGGCCTTCTTTCTGAAGTCGCTTGGCCAGTTTACCGATGGTGGTGGTTTTACCTACACCATTTACCCCTACAACCAGGATGACATAAGGTTGGCGACTCTGGTCAATCAGCAGGGGCTTATCTGCAGGTTCCAGAATCTTGGCCAGTTCGACCTTGAGTGCTGCCATCAGGGCATCGGCATCATCCAGTTCCTTGTATTTAACCCGTTCCGTCAGGCCGGCCATGATGTCACGGGTGGCTTCCACCCCGACATCTGCCATGACCAGTTCGGTTTCCAGGTCTTCCATCAACTCATCATCGATCTCTTTCTTACCGATAAAGAGCGTGGCAACGCCTTCCACCAGGGAAGCCCGGGTCTTGGTTAACCCTTTCTTCATCCGGCTGAAGAAACCACCTTCAGTCTGCTCAGGCTCGGCCGCAGGCTGAGCAACAGGCTCAGGCATAACGGCTTGCTCAGCAGGCACAGCAGTCTGAACAGATGCCTGCGGAACGTTCGGCGCAGCGGATACAGGTACCTGTGGCACTTCCGGTGCCGCGGCCTTTGGCGACACACCTGCAACATCAGGGGTCTTGTCGGCGACTACCCGTTCTGCAGGAGATTCGGGCTTCAGGCCTACCGTCGGTTCACGTTTTTCGACAGACTCTGCCACTGGAGGTTGATTCTCCTCTGAAATGGCGGACTGTGGCGCTACAGGCTTTTCAGTTTCCAGCTGGTTCTCAGCAGCCGGTTGCGGTGCGACGGTTTCGTCTTTCTTGCCCCAAGGCCAGAAACGGCGTTTTTCCGCACCCTTTTCATCTTTTTTGCCAAACATCGTCGTTACTTAATTATCCAACTGAGTGGACGTTGTTGCGGACCGGAATCGACGCAGATTCAGCGGCAGGCAAAAACAACGTGGAAGATAACTGCAATCCTACCATTTGTACCGGCTTGAAACGATATTAGTCGACATTAAGTGTTGCATTTCATACCCCATCCTGAGCCATGCTAGAATCGCCGCCCAATGCCAACTGACCCGAACGCAACATGAAACATACACGTGGCCGTCAGCAGTCCCATGCCGGTGGCGGCCAGCTACGCATTATTGGCGGCACCTGGCGCAGCCGGAAACTCCCCGTCGCCGATGTCGAAGGATTACGCCCCACGCCTGACCGGGTGCGGGAAACACTGTTTAACTGGCTGACCGGCTGGGTCTCGGATGCCCGCTGCCTGGATGCATTTTCCGGAACCGGAGCCCTGGGTCTGGAAGCGCTATCCCGAGGTGCCAGCGAGGCCGTATTCCTTGAATATTCAGCCAAAGCTGCGCAGACCCTGAAAAGCAACCTGCAAGCCCTTCGCTCCGAGAGCGCCCGGGTTGAACAAACCGATGCCCTGCAATGGCTCAGCCATCCAGCGTCACAGACATTTACCCTGGTATTTCTTGACCCGCCCTTTCGCAAACAACTGCTACAACCGGTGTGCAAGCAATTGCAGTCCAATGGCTGGCTGGCACAAGACGCACTGGTCTATGTGGAAGCAGAAAAAGAACTGAGCCCATTACCCGTACCCGCCAACTGGGAATTATGGAAAGAAAAAAGTGTCGGACAGGTGATTTCCTGCCTCTATCGTGTTGGATAAGGTTTATCAGGCAGAGTGATACTCTGCCTGATCACATTGTTATGGCATCATAGCCCGTCAAACAGAGAATCTTCCGAATCATCACGGTCAGGACTACCAGCATGGGAAACTCCCGCACTGCCTCTGATGCGTCGTTCAAGCCTGCCTGGTGGCTACCCGGGCCGCATTTGCAGACACTGTGGTCGCCCCTGCTGAAGCGGCAGCCCATGCCGCCCCGAACACGGGAACAGCTAACACTGCCTGACGGCGACTTTATCAACCTGGACTGGTGTGGCCATGACCAGGGACAACCGCTGATCATCCTGCTGCATGGCCTGACAGGCTGTTCACGCTCCAAATATATTCTCGGCTTGCAAGCTGCGCTACTGGCACAGGGCTATCAGAGTGTCGCCATGAACTTCCGCGGCTGCGGGGGGGAAGTAAACCATCACACCAAAGGCTATCACTCCGGTATTTCAGAGGACCTGGACGCTGTCACCACCCAGCTGGCTGCGCGCTACCCAAGCCGCCCCCTGGCTGCTGCCGGTTTTTCGCTGGGCGGGAATGTCCTGCTCAAATATCTTGGAGAGCAACGGGCAGCAACGCCATTGACCTGCGCTGTCGCAGTTTCCGTCCCCTTTGAGTTGTCCCGCAGCTCGGAACGTATCAACCTGGGATTCTCCCGTGCCTACCGTAACCGGCTGCTGCGCGACATGATGAGTTACATCACCCGGAAGAAACAGCATTTCCACCAGCAACAGCGGCATGAGCAGTTTGAAACGCTGGAGGCGCTGGGCGATGTCGAATCCATCAAGACCTTTCAGGCCTTCGATCACCGATTCACGGCGCCGCTACACGGTTTCGAGAGCGGGGAAGCGTATTATCACCGCTGCAGTTCCCGCCAGTTCCTACCGTCCATCCAGATACCGACGCTGATCATTCACGCAAAGGATGACCCGTTTGTTTTCGCATCATCTATTCCCGACAAAGCGGAGCTCTCGGGATCAACACAACTCGAATTATCCCCTCGTGGTGGCCATGTAGGCTTCGTCACAGGATCGCCCCTGAAGCCACGCTATTGGCTTGAGGAGCGTATTCCTGCATGGCTAAACGAACAGCTATCGCATCAAACGATAATGCGTCATTTGTAGGTTTTTGTGGGAAGGTGAGATTCCACCAGCCAGAGCAGCTTATCGATTTCACGGGCCCGTGATGTCAGCAGGTCGGCGGATATCACATCGCCCTGCTCATCGACACTGCCGATAACCCGCACGCACTCACTGGTAAAAAAGGCCAGCCGTTCGCTGATGACCTCGATATGCCGATCAATGGAATCAACATCATGGGGGTAAGGCTGCAGGTTGGAATGCTCTGCCGCCATCTGAAGCGTACCACGGGGTCTAACACCCAGTTGTGCGATACGTTCTGCAATATCATCCAGCAAACGGTGGACCGACAGAAACTCTCGCCCCGCCAGCGTCCAGTGGGACTCCTTGATTTGAAGATACAGGTCTAGCCCACAATAGAGCAGGGTCTGCAGCTCCCCGGAGGAGTGCAGTTTGACATCGTCCTTCAATGCTTCATAGGTATGCGTCATAAGATAAACTCCGTCATAACCCCCTCATGATCGTACCCAGGCTCATCCTGCGGAATGACAACACGGTTAGAGAGTCATTATTCCCGAATCGCAAAAGGAAGCATTTAGGAGAAAACAGGCATTTCTGCAAAATAAATCTCTCTGACACAAGCTAAAGCAATACCGCCAATCAAAAACCCTGGGATGAAAGTTGCCTACTATTAACAACAGATAATCAGGAATAACACGTCGATGGAATCGATTTCCCGACTGCTAAAAGACACGCTCACTACCGTTGGGCAACCCTTCCTGGCCTTCGGCCAATGGCTGCGCCGAAAGGTTGCCAGTTTGAGAAATGTTCGGCGCCAGCCTATAGGCCCCTCGGAAAACAACTGTGACACCACTGCGGTTCAGGATCGCCACATCACCCTGAGCGACAATGAACCACCTGAAGGCGATTCCAGCTCACCCACGGACAACGGGAATGACACAGATGATGACTGGGATATGTGTGACGATACATACAGTGAAACGGTCATTGATCGGATACTGACCAATATGCAAGGCTGCAGTGAACTGACATTCTGTGAACATCTCAGACAGTTAGCACAAAAACTGCCTGGCGGGGAAATACAGGAAGTGCTCTACAGTGCCTGCCAGGATATCGCTAATGAATGCCTCTCTGCAGACCGCCTTGATAACTACCAGTTGTCAATTTTATTAAGCCACCGATTGATCAACCGACATAAATCCTTACTGATAAACGCTTTGAATAATGCTCGCAAACCGCTTGATCCGCCGTTAAAACCCAACACTAGCCGTGAAAGTGAATGGAGTCGACAGTACCATGACGACATGCAGTCACTGGCTGACAGTCTCACGCGCAACGCTACCCGATATGCCTCAGACAAATACCCGATTAACGCTATAGTCTGTTCATGCAAGATGCTCGCTGACTTTTATGAGAAAAGGGAAGATGACGGTGGATATGACGCAGGCCTCTCAGCGGCATATAAGTTTCTGCAGCAGCTAACCGACTCCGTCAATAAGGCCGCACTCTCTGATAAACGCAAACACTGGCTAAAGAACGAAGCCGATACACTACAAGAAAAACTGGCCCAAATTTCACTTCAACGCCTGCCAAAACTATTCCATAACGGTACCACCAGCGGCCAAATAAAGCCTGAATTGCTAGGGCTGGATAAAGCCTCGTCCGAAGACTGGGAAGGCACCCTTAAGCACGCGAATGGCTTGCCTCCATTTGGGAAAAAGTTTGAAGATGATTGTCTGCGAGACGATTACATACTTGTCCGACGACTCACAGAATTCCGTCATCTATAGATCGAAAGAGAATGCTCTGACTGAAGCAAACCTGAAGCATTTTACCGGCGACGATACAATCGCAGAAACATTATCAAAAATGGCTACCCAAACCTTTCCTTCTTATATGACTGCTCTGGAAACTGCGCGCTTACAACAAGTCACACCCCTACATATCACTGCGATGGTTGATGAAAAGTATTGCCGCAAACAATGCACCATCACCCACCACAGCAATGGTGATTATTCTATCGGGTATCGCATGACTTCAACCCGCCCAGACTGCTTTGCACATAACACACTGGTGGCTCTTTCTGGCGTGGAATACACACTCTTTTCCCAGACAACCTTTGATGGCGAAGATCTGAAACGAGGGATATTGGTTGCAACCAAACCGAGAGTTCACATCACTTTTAGGGAAATAGAAACAATAGAGCCAAATTAACGAGCCCCCTCTTTGGCCGTAATTACGGCATGAACCATTGATTGATCGGTACATAAAACTCTTCCAGCAAGGCCTCAAAATCTTTCCGGGCTTCATCAGTGACATAAGGCTTATCCAATAACAAAGCCTGATAGATGGCTCGCCGAATCGTATCTTTGGAAAATTTCCCAGCCCCAGCCGCCAAGCCAGAACCTACAAAGCTGACCCAGGAGACAATTACCAACCAGAGGTTGTAAGCCAGCGCCTCAAGCTCCCGCTCATTAATCACCATAACCCCGCTGTCGATCAGACCGCGGTAGATCGTGATAATCCGCTGCACCGCGAAACCGGCTAATTTTTCATATTCACTGCGAAGGACTTCCTCGGCAGCCAGCCGCTGCATATCCCGATGCAAAAACCGGTAATGCCACATGGCCTGCAACGCCGCTTCCAGGTAGTGCCGTTTAGCACCGACATCGGCCTTCTGGCCGGGCTCCGGCGGCGTCAGGAACGCCTGCACCGCATTGGAATACTGAACCAGCAACTCCTTGATGATCGCGGTCTTGTTGCGGAAGTGGTAATAGAGGTTCCCCGGTGAGATACCGAGATGGGCGGCAATATGGTTGGTAGTCACCGCTTTCTCGCCCTGTTCATTGAACAGCTCTCGTGCGGCTTCCAGTATCCGTTCCCGGGTTTTAACTGCTCGGTCTGACATCCGGCCTCGTTATTTCAAAGCAATTGTAAGGTCTGTTGACAGTTTAGAGTAATTGCTCTAATTTTCTCAACACTCATTCGTAAAAACACAACAATAACAAAATAAACGCCTGCACTGACGGCGGGCCGACAACGAGGATCACAGGATGGCAACCACGGCGGAATACCTGCAAACCAGCGAGGAAGAAACGGTGCATATGCAGTCGGTCTTCGCTATCCAGCAAAAAGCCTACCGCGCCAACCCCATGCCCACGGTCGAAGAGCGCATTGCGAATCTCAAGAAACTCAAGCACGCCATCCTGGATAACCAAGAAGCGATAATCGCCGCCATCAACAAGGATTTTTCAGGCCGCTCCCGCGATGAAACACTGCTCGCGGAAATCATGCCCATCGCCCAGGATATCAACCACACCATCAAGCGCGTCCGGAAGTGGATGAAGCCCAGCCGTCGCCGGGTAGGGCAACACCTGCAGCCAGCTGCTGCCAAGGTGGTTTACCAGCCATTGGGCGTCGTAGGCATCATGGTACCGTGGAACTACCCGGTTCAGTTGGGCGTACTGCCACTGGTCGGTGCGCTGGCGGCAGGCAACCACGCCATGATCAAGATGTCAGAGTTCACGCCAAATACCGCAGAATGCTTCGCAAAGATCATGGCGGATACGTTCCCTGCAGAACATGTGGCGGTCATCAATGGTGATGCGAAAATTGCGGCCGAATTCTCCAAGCTGCCGTTTGATCATCTGCTGTTCACCGGTTCCACCCAGGTCGGCAAGATTGTCATGCGTGCCGCTGCGGAGAACCTGACCCCGGTCACCCTGGAACTGGGCGGCAAATCGCCCTCAATTATCGGCGATGACATTCCCATGGAAGATGCTGTGGAACGTATCTGCTTCGGCAAGTCATTCAACGCTGGTCAAACCTGTGTCGCTACCGACTATGTTCTGTGCCCACGGGATAAGCAGGACGAATTTATCGACACCTACCGCAGGGTGTTCAACCGCATGTATCCAACGGTAGCGGGTAATGAGGATTACACCAGTGTCGTCAACGAACGGCAGAAGCAGCGCCTGCAACAACTGGTGACAGATGCCCGCAACAAGGGCGCGACCGTTCATGTGATTGGCGAGGAAAATATTGCTGATGGTAGCCGCCGGATGCCCCTGCACATCCTCACGGATGTCAATGATGACATGCCCGTGATGCAGGAAGAGATCTTCGGCCCGGTCATGCCGGTCATTCCCTATGACAGCCTGGAGCAGGCGCTGGAATTCGTCCGTGATCGTCCGCGTCCATTGGCGCTGTACTATTTCAGTTATGACAAACTGACCCAGGAACACGTGTTGAATACGACCCATTCCGGCGGTGTCTGCATCAACGATACCCTGTTCCATGTGGCCGTGGAGGATATTCCTTTCGGCGGGATCGGCCCCTCTGGCATGGGCCACTACCACGGCCACGACGGTTTCCTGACCTTCTCCAAGGCCAAGGGGGTATTCCTCAAGCAGAAGTTCAATGCGGCCAAGTTCATCTACCCCCCTTATGGCGGCAAACTGCATCAGCTGGTTCAGAAACTCTTTATTCGCTGACCCATAACCCCGTCGCTCCGGTATGACGCCGGAGCGCTCTTTTTTGCCGAGATAACAATAATATGAACAAACCGTCCCGGCCTGATGTCGTCACAGAGACAGAGTCCCTGCTGGTCAGCCGCCGCCGTTTTCTGAAAGCCGGCCTGGTGGGCAGCGCGGTGCTGGTGACTTCCGGCGTTGCCGTCAACATTGCACAAAAAGAATCGCCTTCAGTACATCCCGGCTACCTGTGGCTGCAGCCTCAGGATGTCGCCTTTCTGTCCGCGATTCTGCCCGCCCTGCTGAAAGACTCAATCCCTGAGGGCAATGAAGGCAAGCCTTCGGTCATCCGGGGGCTGCAACAGCTGGACAACAATATCAGTCGCATGTCACCGGCCGTCCAGCAAGAGTTACGTAAACTCTTTGATGTCGCCACAGGACCACTGACCAAGGGGATCACTACCGGTATCTGGCAGCCCTGGGAACAGGTGACGCCGGCCGAAGCCGAAACGTTCCTGCAACGCTGGCGCAACAGCCGTCTGGCCCTGTTCCGCATGGCCTACTCATCGATCAACCAGCTCAGCCTGATGGCCTGGCATGAGACCCGTGACGCCTGGCTGCACCTCGGATTTTCCGGTCCGCCGCACAGCAATATTCTGGTGACAGCCACCAACCGCTATTAACAACAGAAAAATAACCACCCTGCCCAGCAAGGCGGGGGATTGATTGCCGACGTTTTTGGGGGAGTATGGCATGGCCATCAAAGACCTGTTTGCCGAAGGTGTGAAAGGCGGCTGGAAGGTTCACAACGGGTCCCGCAGGGAAGACGGGGCACAGTTTGAGGCAGATATCGCCATCATCGGCACCGGTGCCGGTGGTGGCGTCACCGCAGAAATACTGAGCCAGGCGGGCCTGAAAGTCCTGTTGATCGAAGCCGGTCCGCTGAAATCCTCGAATGACTTCAACATGGATGAAAGCCGTGCCTACGCAGACCTTTATCAGGAAGGCTCGGGCCGCATGAGCAAAGATGGCGCCATCACCATCATGCAGGGGCGCTGCGTCGGCGGCACAACGGTGATCAACTGGACGTCCAGTTTCCGAACCCCACCGCAAACACTGCAGTACTGGACGGATAACTTTGACACCGAAGGCACCAGCGAAACCGATATGGCACCCTGGTTCGCCCAGATGGAAAAACGTCTCAATGTCCAGACCTGGCAGATTCCCGCCAATGGCAATAACGACGTACTGAAGCGAGGCTGTGACAAGCTCGGTTATGAATGGAAAATCATTCCGCGTAATGTCGCCAGCTGCTGGAATCTGGGCTATTGCGGTACCGGCTGTCCGACCAACGCGAAGCAATCCATGCTGGTCACCACCATTCCCGGCGCCCTGCAAAACAATGCAGAACTGCTCTACCTGACCCGGGCAGAACATTTTCGCTTTAACGGCGATGCTGTCAGTGAGCTGGTCTGCGCGGGTATGGATCAGCACAGCGTTCATCCCACCGGTCACCGTTTCACCGTCAAGGCAAAACACTATGTATTATCTGCCGGCGCTATTGGCAGCCCCGGCCTGCTGTTACGTTCCAATGCCCCCGATCCATACCAGCTCACCGGCAAACGGACATTCCTGCACCCTGTCCCCATGGTCATGGCCGTCATGCCGGAAAAGATCGAAGGCTACTATGGCGCCCCCCAGTCGATCCACAGCGACCATTTCCAGTGGAAAGATGGCGTTTCCGGCCCGGCAGGCTTCAAACTGGAAGCCACACCATTGCAACCCGGATTAGCCGCTGCACTGATGAAAGCCCATGGCCAAAAGATGGCCGACAGCATGGCTGACCTGCCGTATACCGCCTGCACCCTGGCCTTACTGCGGGATGGCTTTCACCCGGACAGCCCCGGCGGCCAGGTCATGCTGCGCAACGACGGCACTCCGGTTCTCGACTACCAGATGACCGATTACCTTTGGGATGGCGTTTGCCGCGCCCTGCAGACCATGGCGGAGATCCAGTTTGCCGCAGGCGCCCGCAAGGTTCGCCCCATGCATCAGGATGCGCCCTATGTGGATTCTGTGGAAAAAGTCACTGCGCTGATCAACGATCTGCCGATGGAAAAGTACCGTACCCTGATTGGCTCAGCCCACGTCATGGGTGGCTGCCCCATGGGCGAGGATCGCTACCGCACTGTCGTCAACAGTCGCGGCGAGCATCACTACCTCGAGAACCTTTCCGTCATTGACGGTTCGGTCTTCCCTACCAGCATCGGCGCCAACCCCCAATTGTCGATCTACGGCCAGGCGGCGAGAATGGCCAGCCTTCTGGCTGGCAGACTGACGGGCGCCTCCTCCGGCATCCCGATTCAGCCGGTGTAGAACACGGCACTGTATCCCGGCGCGTACCAGGCTTCAGGGCGCCGGGCGACTTGTGCTATCGTCTGCCAGTCGCTACCATGCGCAACCTTGTTGTCCGGCACTCCCCGCCAAGGTTTATACTGGGGGAAAGCCAGGTTGCAGACGGGCACACCACGAATACAGGACGATAAAGACTGATGAGCACCGTGATATACCCGGGTACTTTTGACCCGATCACCAGGGGACACGGCGATCTGGTCAGCAGGGCCGCCAGGCTGTTCGACAAGGTCATCATTGCCGTTGCCGAAAGCCCGAAGAAGAAACCCCTGTTTGATATGAAAGAACGGGTGACCATGGCACGTGACGCCACTGCCCACCTGGGCAACGTGGAAGTCTGTGGGTTCAGCTCCCTGCTGGCGGAATTTGTCCGTGAAGCCAAGGCCGACATCATCCTTCGTGGACTGCGCGCCGTGTCTGACTTCGAATATGAATTCCAGCTGGCAAACATGAACCGGGTACTGGCACCGGAAGTGGAAAGCCTGTTCCTGACGCCTGCTGAGCAGTATTCTTACATCTCCTCCACCCTGGTACGCGAAATCGCTTCACTGGGCGGGGATGTTTCCAAGTTTGTTGAGCCGCAAATCGCCGAAGCACTGAACGAAAAATACGGCAGGGCCTGAACCTGCCGCCGTCCGGCTGCCGGCATGAGAATTGAAGACCATGTCACTGATCATTACTGACGACTGCATTAACTGTGATGTCTGCGAGCCGGAGTGCCCGAACAGCGCCATCTCGCCGGGTGAAGAGATCTACGAGATCGACCCGAACCTCTGCACCGAGTGCGTGGGCCATTATGATGAGCCCCAGTGCCAGCAGGTTTGCCCGGTGGACTGTATCCCGCTGGATCCCGACAACCGGGAGACAGAAGAGGAACTGATGGAAAAGTATCGCATCATTACCGGCAAGGCGTAAGCCTTGTCGGAGTGCCATAAGCACTCATCATTCAATCGTCAGTATCACTGACTGTTCTGTTATCCCGATTCATTATCGACATCATTACAATCTGTGCGTATTTACACTTCAAAAACAAGATTGCTACTGATAATGAATAATGAAATACACCAGGAAAACTATTGTTTCTGCCTATCACGGCTACGGGGAGCCTACGACTACATAAAAACAAAAATTATTTTTTTATACCGCTCGATTAAAGCACGGTTTACCAGGAATACGATTATTCCCCGCTCCAACAGCCAGCCAGAAGAAAAGCCTATTCAATCAAGGTTTTCAAGTGTTATAGATTCTGGCATAGTTCACAGCGTCACCAATACACATGACTTTTCTCCCAAGTTAAACACCTGCCAATCAGACGCTAATCCAAATACCTCCTCCCGTTCATTCAATACCAAAAATGCTGACACTGAACACTCTATCCATGAAAACAGACATTTATGCTGCAAATGCCAAAAGCCACTGGACACTCAATGGATTATCGCGCTTGACAGGTACTGGCATCCCGACTGTTTTCGCTGTTTCAAGTGTGACAAATTGATAGAAACAGCCCAAGGTATAGCACATGAAAACGCCCCTTGGTGCCAACCATGTTATATCAAGACACAGTGCCCAATATGCGATCACTGCCAGCAGCACATACAAGACTCAACATACTTCACGACCCAACAAGAAAATTATCATCCGCAATGCTATATCGACACAAAGTGTGCAATATGTCATCACTGCCAAGATCCCATACTAAAACAACACATAATTTTTAATGGCGAAGATTATCATAAGCAATGTTATATCGACACAAAGTGTGCAATATGCCATCACTGCCAAGATCCCATACTAAAACAACACATAATTTTTAATGGCGAAGATTATCATAAGCAGTGTTTACAATTACAATGTCATTACTGCGGCACACTAATTACAGATAAAATATTCACAAACCTATGGGGAGAAAACTATTGTGATCAACATCATAATGATCCGAAATGTGTAAATTGCACACGGCATATTGATATATCGTCAGACTTCATCTTTATTAATAATATATATACTTGTTCCCAATGCTGTAGATCCCCTGAAGAATCCTCTCCCCCACCAGAAGAAATAGATGCTCTCATTACCCAACTTAAAATCGATTTAAAAACACTCGGCATGGACATTACTCAAATAGATATACCGATACGCTTTACTGACTACCAAGAACTCAACACAAAAGATCAACTATCCGGTGGACACACTATTGGTACAACAATACTAAACAAAGAAGAAGCAAAGCGCGGCATCGTAGAAATGCTCATCCAAAAAAACTTGCCACGTATTATATTATGTACGATTGTTATCCATGAATTGGTACATGTGTGGATTTTTCATCATCATCTTGAGCTCCCCGCAATGGAGGAGGAAGGTCTCTGTAAATTTATGGAATATCTATGGCTGGAAAAACAAGCTACACCATTAGCGAATGTACATATGAAACTAAAGCATCAAAACCAGTGCCCAGTTTACGGCGATGGGTTTCGTAATACCCACTCACTATACATTGAACTGGGAAGCAATATTGAAACCCTCATTGCGAGATTAAAATCAAAACGTAGCCCAAAATAAGCTTCGCCCGGTAAGACAATATCACTTCCTAACAAAAACGACTCATTTAGTACAGAACGCAATACTAAAACAAACAGCCATTACTCAATAGATAGCCATAAATAAGTTAGCACTAAGGGAGATGCACCATTAATATTCATATAAAAATAAAAAAAGATCTACTAATTTAGCATATCAATCAAAAAACCCAATATCACTCATAAATTCTGATAACCCATAACTTACTGAAAACGATTTTTCATCTTCCATACTTAATGCTTTTTATTAAAAATACCACGAAATCGCCATTTGAAGGTAATCATCCTGTCGTATAAACCCCATTTTACGCACGCTGTAATAATCCATCACTTCCTCTGTGGCAGCATTAAAACCGGATTGCGGTGAAGCCGGATCAATTAAAGAAGCCAAACGTGATGCATCATCCGTTTTCAATTCACGGCTATCGACCAATATCAAGTTAATGTTCAGCAGCAGGCTTTCCGTCAGTCGTGTATTGGCTTCCAATGAAAAGAGTCGTTCATGAGAAATATGATCCCAGAACAAACCTGCCAATGCATAGCTACTATTCGCATCATTAAAATTCCATCGTGTAGCCAACAGTATATCGTGCTCCATGCTTCCGGCAGGCGCCAGCCTCTTGCGGTCGTCGAAAGCGTATTCCGCCACCCAGCCTAAATCAATCCGGCTATCGAAAATACCAACCTGGGTATATTCAACGCCTGTCGTCAGTGCAGTAAACCGGCGTCCCTGCCCTGAACGGCTGATGGCTTCCAGTTTCAACACCCAGTCCGCCAGGCTGTACTGCAGTTCAAGGCCTGTCTGGTCAATGGTTTCATAAACCGGCACCAGTTCCGCTGCTGTCGGTACGCCCTGACCATTATCGCCAAACGTTTGTAATGTGAACCGGGGTTCCCGGCTGGTGCCGGAGAAGTGTGACAGCCCAATCTCCAGATCGCCAAGGCTATGGCTCCACCGCGCCGCCACATCAAGTCGATGCTGCCCGGCTCCTGATGCATACACGACGTCATGCGTATTCACTGTTACAGGAATTCTCAGGCGCCCGTCATCCCCGGGAAAGTTCCGCTCACGAAACCAGGGAAGGATAAACAAATCCACCAGCCCCCAATCCCGTTCAAACGAGAGATTGACCATGGGCTGCCCCAGCTTTTCCTCGCCCTCAAACCCTTCCACCAAATCTGTCTGGTTAATGATGTCCACCAGATGGATGCCTTCGGTCACACCCCAGAAGACTTTGCGGACACCTGTGCGCAACTCGTAATCCTCAGCGACATGAATCCAGCTCAATTCTCGGATATCGGCGTGTGTACGTTCTTCATCCGCGCTGTCGAGCCGTGCAAAACCGGAAAAACTGAAACTGTCGTAACCATCATTCCAGTCCGTGTAATAGTCCAGCGTGCCACTGGTGGAGTAATGACTGCGAGGCTGCCGCTGAAGTCCCTTGTGGAAAAACTGCCTCGTCTCCAGCGACAGTTTTCCAGACCATTCGTTCCCACTGGCCACGTTGCTGCATAAACTTACCAGCAGGAAAATAACAACGGCTGGATAATAAACAGCTATTGCCACTTATCGGGCACGCTTGAGACTGTTCTTGGAGAAATCCTTTTCCTTCAGTCCGGTGCCAAAGGCGTAACTGCTAAAGAGAAGCTGTGTGCTTTTACCAGTCTGATGATTGACCATCAGGCTGTTCTCAGGCCGCCAGAACTGATCGTTATACTGTTGATAACCTGTGACAGTCATGGTTTTCAGCAAACTATCCTTCCGGTCATAAAAATCGATTTTCTGGAGCCGTAGCTCTTCCTGATCAAGCCAGACGACCAGTCGCGAATACCCGGAATGCTTGTCCAGCGGAAACTGTTCCATGACATGGCAGGTCAGTGCTGCCGGGTCATCACTGCACGGTTCCTCTCGCAGATACTTATAGGTGTAGTCATCCACATTCTGTGGGTTCAAATCCTCATACGAGAATTCACTGCCGACAAAGGGACCAGACTTGTTCCGGGACACGATGCGTTTGACCCGTTTCACGGCCGGCAAATAAAGCCACTGTTCATCATCATCCTTACTGGCATGCGTCAGCAGCGCCGTCCCTTTCTGATCTTTGGGTGACAGGAAAACCATCAGTGACTTGTCGTCTGAATCAGCACCTTCCAGTGTCATCTGACGCAGTTTTCGGTGGTTTTCCTCCCTGCGGGCGTTGATCAGCACCATCTCCAGTTCAGCCTTACTATCAACAAAGCCATTACCTTTAGCTTCCGCCTGCCGGGCAATGTCGAGTCCTTTTTGCTCCGGCGTCGACGCTGTTGTGGATAACACTGGCAACGCGGCAACCATGGCTGCCATTGCAATCAACCGCTTTCCCATTCCTTCTCCCCCCGTCATCCCGACATGTTTCTGGTTATTCTTTCGAGTCATTGTTTCAGGCCTTATTGGATAACCGCCGTCACGTCACGGTATCCGTTTCCACCGTTCTGAGGGCGGGTTCCTCAGCCTTCCTGGTGAGCGTTGGTGGTTGCTGTCCTGCCTTTCCAGACGCCAGCATAAGCAGCAGGCTGGGCAAAAACAGGAAATCAAAAAAGAGCGCCACCACGATAGTGATCGCCACCATCAGGCCGGTCAGCATATTGGCGTTGAAATCCGAGAGGGTCAGTACCAGGAAGCCAGCCGTCAGGGTAATGGATGTAATCGCCAGGGCTGATCCGACCTTGTGGAAAACGTCGTGAATCGCTTCAGCCGGAGATAACCCCCGCTTACGTCCTTTCAGGTATTTACTGAGAAAATGCACGGTGTCGTCGACCACAATGCCCAGCGTCATGCAGAAGACAACCGCCACCGCCAGATTCACTTCCTGCACCGCCATGCCCCATAAACCCATGGCCATCGCTGCCGGGAAGGCATTGGGTATCATGCTCAAAAGACCGTAGCGGAATGATCGCAACGCCAGCATCAGAGTCAGCGAGATCAGGATCACCGCCACCACATTGCCATTGATCATGCTGTGAATATTGCGCTGGCCGATGTGGGCAAACATCAGTGACAACCCAGTACCCGTTGCCTGCAGTTCCGGGGCATTATCGACAAACCATTGCTGCGCCAGCTGATCCAGATCGATGATCTCCTGCGCCTTGAGATCCCTGGCAATCACATCCACCCGCATGGCTGACTTATCAAACGTCAGCTGATTACTGAGATCCAAACCAAACGGCAGTGACAGCTCATATAACAGCTGGTACTGGGACGCCTCTTCCCGGGTATCCGGCAACCGCTGCCAGGCCGGATCATCACCATGCATATTCCTGTTTAATCGTTTGATGGTTTCCAGGTAGCTGGTGACATGCACCACCGCATCCTGCTGCCGGTACCATGTCTCAAATGCTTCAGCCTTGGCCAGGAAGGCCGGTTCATTGATCCCGCCCGACGCCCCGGAATCCAGCGAGTAAGAGATGACCGTCATCCCGGCGACATTCTCCTGCAGGTAATCCGCCGCCTGACGGATATCGGTGTCCTTGCTGAAGTAATGAACAATGCTGTCGTTCAACTCATTACGGGGGATAAAGCTGATAATCAGAAGGGAAACCGCCAGCGTGGTAAAGAAAACCGGCCGATGATGGCGAACGACAAAGCGGCTGAATCCGGTCAGTACTTTTGCCGTAATATCCTGCGCATCATTCTCCGGCACCTTGATAGGCAGCCCGCGGGAGAGACCCATTACGATCATCGGCAGAAGCGTCAGGGTAAAGACAAAGGCACAAGTCACACCGATGGCCGTGATGGTGCCTAATTCCCGAAATGGCGGGCTGTCACTGAAATTCATGGCCAGGAAGCCAATCGCAGTGGTCAGGCTGGTCAGAAAGATAGCCTGAAAATTAATCTCCAGACTCTCTTCCAATGCGGCGTGCTTAGCCATTCCACTGCGCAGGCCCTGCAGAAAGACCACGAGAACGTGGACACAGTCTGCGACCACCAGAGTCATGACCACGGTTGGCGCCAGGGCATTGACCTGGTTGATAGCCAACCCCATGAAACCAGTGATCCCCATGGTGGTCGCAACACTGACAGCAATAATGACAATCGTTGCCAGCGTACAGGCCAGCGAACGCATCAGCAGCGTCAGTAATACCAGAACAATGATAAACATGATTGGCATCAGCGTGCTGGCGTCGTTCATCGCCATCTCATTGAACGCCTGGTTGATCGCAGCCATTCCCATGAGGTGAACGATAATATCCGGGTTTTCCGCTTCAGCCCGGGCTTTCATCGCCTCCGCCACGACCATAACGGCATCAATTGCTTCCCGCTGATCCTCGGGCAGGTTCAGGCGAATATTGATGTTGGTCGCCTGGCCATCTTTCGCCAGCAGACGGTTGACCAACGATTCCTGGGCCAACGCAAGCTTTCGTATACGGGCAGCGTCTTCATAGCTCAGAGCAGAGGCATCTTCCACAAGGAAATCAACAAGCAGGTCATCCTCTCCGGCACGGGTGAGCTGGTAATTAGTGACAGAATCCACCCTTTGGCTATAGGGAATCTGCCAGCTCTCCTCGGTCAGCCAGCCGATGGTCTTCAGTGTTTGAGGGGTAAAGACATCCTTACTGAGTGACTGGATAGTAAAAACGACATTATCAGAACGGACATAGTCCTGCTCCATGGCGTCATGAGCCTGCAGCTGGAGATTGTCTGGCTTGAAGAAGATCCGGAAGTTACTGTCGAAATACAGTCGTGTCAGCCCTGTGGACAAAAGCAGGCACAACCCGATGCTCCCTATCCCCAGCACAAACCGGTAACGCATGAAAAAACCGGCAAACCACCTGTCCATAAGCACTCCTGAATATGAACGGGTGTTTTTATTATGATAGCCGTAATATTACATTGACCTTTTCGGCACCATGCCGCCGTCAAGATTACTTACCCAGCGGGTACTTGAGGAGTAATGAACTTTGACAAACGTAAAAGGTCATAGAGATAGAAAGCCATCACTTTAACGTGTGAAAGATGCACACAGGACATTATGCCATGGAAGATTCACAACAACCCATAAGCCAAGTGGCCTTTACTGCCAGGAGGCACCATTACCCAGATGCCTGCAGGAACTGTCGAGAAGCACTCTTTGACCATTTTACGGTTAGAACCTGCCTACCCTTTGATACTAGGCAGGAATGGCAGCCCACCCTTTCACAAAGAGTCTGGTATTGGTTTAAAACAAGCATACTGAAACCCATATCAGAAAGAATGATCACTCTCTTTTCCCCCAAAAATACCATTGAGAAAATAATCGATAGCGAAGTATCTAATTTACGACAAGAAATAAATACCTTACTGCAACCGTTCTCACCCAGTCCATTTCGCCAGCGCTATGATCGAGCAAGAGCATCGCATGATCTCAACGAGTCTATTGATTTTCTTAATGAATACTTCGAGGCATACATAACCCTTCACTGCGAGACGGTTTTAAGCAGATACGAAAGACTGCCCGCTGCTGATAAAATGCGATTAATCAACCATCTCAAACACACGCTACTGAATAAAGACATTCCACAGAAATTCCAAGAAAATTTAAATACAAATACCGCTTTCATAGCATCAGAAACACCTCGCGCAAGACATTCAAGCCGCTTAATAAAACCTAGTCATAAAAAAGCAAAAAAAATAACATTTCCCGATCAGATTGCTCATACATTATGTGAGAAACTTGCATGCTGTGCTGAAAAATTAGAATCCTCCTATTACCAACTTGTCAAAAACTGGAGACCCGTATCCGGTGGTCTCAATCATTTATTAGAAGAAGGCCACCTATCACCTAAGGCATTTTGCAGACTTCAGCAAACCTATCGGCAAGGTATCATAGATACCACAAAGGCTATTTCGCAAAGGCCCCACTATCTATACATACCATCGAATAAAGAGGGTATCGGTATCACTGGCAGCTTGAACTTCATGCAAGACCTCATCACCGGATCCATGCTGGAAGATTTTGAGGGCGAGAATTTTTCAGATTCGGATGTCTATGGTGACCTTCAAGATAAAATGGAAAAAAAACTAAAATGTATCCATTATTTTAAGCAATTAACGCAAAATAATGTCGTTGCATGGCATACATTAAGCTGTCATATGCATCGAACCCACCAGAACAATCTCGAAGCCACGTTACACCAAACGCTCAACAATGTACTTGGTTGCAAGGTCATCCTCCCTCCCCCTGTAAGACGATACAAAGTTTACCGAAGCGACGATGATGCCAGTCACATAGTTATTAAACATATATTTGAATACTATCAACTTGCAGAAGCATTGCCTCCAAAAGCAGACAAGCTTTTGCCATGCGCCTCGTCTCTGCCTACCCCTACAGCTCAGACGCCGCCCAGTATGACTGCAGTGGATAATTTTGCAGATGCCAGAAATCTTTCGATCTACAGAGAAAGCTGGAGTCATGCAAAGATCACCGCCTCTATGGAGTTTATGATTGACCTCAATCAACCGGATCGAGCAATGGTATCGCCATTCGATCTACACTTGGCATTACCCTAACCCCATGAAGTTCCAGGCAGCACGAACCTGCTTGATGATCATTGTACAATTCCCCGTCAAGAAAGCATCCCATATCCTATAGCTGCCCAAATATCGTAAATAAGCCCTTGTTTTAGCAATGATTTCCCCCCCGCTTACCCATGACCTTAAGGTGCGGCTCATACTTCAAAAATAAGCATGAACTAAACAGCAATATCAGTGTCTAAAAAATTGACAGGGGCAATTGACTGCCAGTTAGCCCGTCTTTTTCCATTTATCACTACAGAAGGTATTCAACGTGGCAATTCCACAGGCTGGCACTAGCCAAGAGCATACGTCTGTGCCTAACAGAGGCATTCCCAGGACTTGTGGGCAACGATTTTTCAGTCGTTTCACTATAAAGACCACTATGCCAAACCAGTCATTGATGGAGCGTTTGCTGGCGCTGCCTGGAAATATGTATGACTGGTTAAAGTTCGAAGTGATAATTCCACTGACTGAACGATTGATCCTACTCGTCAGCCCAAAAAGCCCATTAGACAGACTTATAGAAGATGAACAAAGGGCGATAAAAAGAGAGTTTTCAAATATCATCTACAGCTCAGACGGAACACTTAAGGAGGAGGTAATATGTCATAGATTCGAGGAATACCTCAATGTCGTCATGGATAGAAACACTGACCTTTCCCCTACTCAAAGAATGAAGCTTATCTGCGCTCTACGAGATGAACTGTTATCGATATCTCTAAACAACAGGTATATTGATCAAGTATTGCTTAAACGTTGGACTTTGCGAGATGATGTATTAAAAGAGGCTCGCCACCTTATCGGAGGTGCACTCAATCAAATCATCGCCAAGTATTATCAAGAAATTGAAAGAATCGCAAATCAAGCAGAAAATGGTTGCATATCAGGATTTCTATCACAATGCCACCATGATTTAAATCTATCAGAAGCAAACACAATAAGGCTCTACAATGATTTTAGAAGTTACTATAAACATTATACTGAGAATATGTCTTGTAACCCTGAAAGGTTTATGAGAGATGCAGAGTCTCCCACTATAGTACCCCACGCATTTAATACAGACTTTCACAGAGAAGGGGTCACCTTATCCTACCCTGCCAGAGACGGCAGGCAACCATTAGAGCTACCTATAGTGGAAAAGTCAGAACGTAAGCAAAAAGAAACAGCCTTAATGGAGCACTTACAGGAAATAACAGGAAATAATGCGAGAGCCATCTATACAATATGTTCACATTTGAACCAATTTCCAAAGCGTGCCACACATTACTTTTTCACCCGTGTTCTGAATCAATGCCTTGGCCTAGAATTTTCACTAGACAGAGATCATGCAGATATTAAGACTTGTATCGGCGTCGACGAAGACAACAATAATAAAATCGTTATTGTGCAAAAATTAGACATCAAACATGATATTGGCCATGAGGAAAACAGCGACAATAACACTTCAGGCCCTAACTCTTTACGTGTCACAACAGAAGGAAGGGATAGTCAATATTCTTCTTTATCGGACTATCAGGAAAGATGGATTGGTATGGCTATGAGCATTGAGACACGTGTCACCATAGATATAAACAATCCAGAATATGCTTTGGTTGAACTAATGGACCCATTTATTCATTTACCTTAGCCATTCGGCATTAACACGTTTATTAATGGAAACAACTAACTTACTTAAAATAGATAGCCCTTTAGACTTTAATTAATGGTAGTAATTTATGTTAGAAACTACTAAGAACGAAACGATAAGACACCATAGCGGCAGCGAGCAAAGTACGAACTCAACTCGTCCTGAAAACAACGGCCGCCATGCAAACAGAAATGTCAGTGGAACACATCCAATACAAACCATGATCAACGGACTCATGGCATTTCTTGGCTGCATAAGCACTCTATTCAGAACCCTGAGAGAGCGCTGCTGCTTTTGCTGCCCATCCGAAGAGCGTGCCTATATTCCATCCTCTGATCCGACTTTACACACAAGGGGCAGGAGCAGATACCATAGCGTTTCTGATGATGATTCTTTTGATACAAGCGTCGTCGCCTTACCTAAGGAGCGTTCCCCAGATAACCGCCAGCCGCAAACAGACTTAATACCCTCGATCACTGCAGACGCTGCCAATGTTTTTCCAGACACATCCAGTGCTCCGCAACAGTCAGACGACACTTCGAAACGAAAGAGGCAGATCACAGCTATAGCGATTGTCCACACAGTGCCGGAAGATAGCAGAACCGCCTCACCAGACCTGCAGGTGGATACGACCATAGAGCCAGCAGCCACCGTTACGACGCTCTCTCAACGGCCTACTGTGGCAATCACTGACACGCCTGAAGCCGAATCCACCCTGGCTCAGGATACCTCTCAGACCGATCAAACAAAGAGCTCTATTGTCCTTCCAGTAAAAGCACGACAAGAAATAGCCACTGGTGAAGAGAGCTCCCTTGAGGCCATTCTTTCATCAGACGTTGGGGATGCTGTTTCTTTACCGGCACTATCAAGCCCAACGTTGCGAATGGCACGTAAGGAGGCAAGTGAATCACCGCACACGTTAGACAAACAGGACGAAGCGCCAGACGCTGACATACAACCAACAGACCCGGTGACGCATGGCACGGTTTGTCAGGTATATTCGATTGAAGATACCTATGACATTGCACCTGCCATGCCAACGATGACACAGACTGAATTGTCTACCTCTCAGTGCGGGCAGGCTTTGGCACGCTGTGCTGTCGATAACGAAGCGGGTTTGGTGGACGCATCATCTTTCAGCCTTACACCTAAGAAACCAATGTATATCGTGCTAGATGGTGCATCACTTCCTGTTCAGTCAGTTGATGATGTCGACAATTATCTCAGTTCGTTAAGTGAAAGCTTTAGTGACGAATCCACTGAACTGCAGTCAGATTTTGTCACTGCAACCCGTATGGATATGGCGGACTGCAATGAAACTGCAATTAAAGAGCTGGAAACGCTCATCATGGCACAATGTAAAGATTTAACGCTTGAGTCACCCGATGATGCATGGAACGCTTTCGCACAAGCCATTTGCGATAAATGCCAAAGCATGATTGAACCTCAAAAGCCCGAACCTGGATACTTGGGTGCGTTTTATTCTTATATATGGGGAACGCAGGAATCAGAAGCCGTACATCCCAGTTTTCATTTAATTGCTTCCGTTGCCCATGTTCTAAATGGTTTCCCTGATTACAATACCGCATTAAGCACTCAGTTCGAACAGCAACACCAAGAGAACATATATCCTTTCCGAAGAAAGGTGATTGCCTGTATGAATGTTGTTTTAAAACATCTCGACCTTGAAAACAGGTTCAAAACAGCAGTGAGACAATATGCAAAACCTATTCAAATCAGTATTGAGAATGGACGAGACACCACCAATCAGGTTTCCAACTCAGAAATAACAAATATTGTCGAAAAAATCAGCGGGGCAATCAGTCATCAAGTTTCCGCTGAACAAAAAAAGGAAGGCAATCTAGTCGCGTATGGGAACATGCAATTACCCAGGCAATTTTTGGAAAAAGACCTGGGAAGAATGCACTACCAGTTTCATATAGAAGACGGTAAGACCATTGAACTCCCTGTAAATTACGAAGGCACACTGGATGAAAAGCAAACACGCGCTTTCAATGCATTATGTGCACTGACAGGCAATCGCGAGGAGGTGATACGGCAAATTTGCTTTTATGCCACTCAAGATGCACATATCGGTTTACTACGTGCGATAGAGTTCAATTTTATCTGGCGTGTTTATGGGCCAGGGTTCAGCTTTAGTGGCAGCGACGCCATTATCAAACTGTCAAAGGATTCAGCCACCGGCAACATAGTCATTACTTATGAATTTATGCGGCAGCCCGTCAGTCTGTTAACCCATAACTTTGGTAATATTGTCACCATGGAGAATTTGCGGGAGGGCTGGGATAAGTCTTTAGTCCGTTGCGAAATCTCCATCATGATTGATCCTTCAGACGCTAATAAACCTCCCACATACTTACCACTCCATGCTGAAATTGATTTACCCTGATAATCAGGCATGATCAAACGTTCCATTTCCAGCAGGAGAGCGGGCATTGGACAGGATGCATATTGCCCATTTCACCGACCCTAAGTGGCTGACGGCAGAATATTACCGGTGTGGACTTCTACAAAAGGGACACGTCCTTGAGACTGATTACACGTGTCTTAATATGCCTGACAGTGCGTCCATCTTCCTGAAGATACGACAGGTGTTCAGCCACAACACCCGCTCACTGCTACCTGACAGCATCTGCATAAAACTTCGAACTGGCATGGCAGGCATGGCTGAAGTTGCCTTCTTTCAGCTATTGGAAAAATTTCGTCTCACCGGTGACTCCCTCATGCCAAGGCTTTTACAGGGATATGACTCAAGCTCTGACATCAGTTACCTGCTGATGCCTGATATGACACAAAGCCACACAATTCTCCAAACCCAACAACAAGCCTGTACGCTGGGAACAATCCCCCATGACATGGGTTGTATCGCGGCCATCGGTACATTGGCCCACTTCCATGGCCAATGCTGGCAACCAGACCTGCTAGAAGAAGCGGCCCCCATTCTTGGACGTGGCTGCTTCTGGAATCGGGAACAGCAGTTTGCCGTTAACCAGACGCTCAGGCTCAAGGAATTCAAGGCATTCAGGGAGGCGACACAATCCTGGTTTCCGACCAGTCAACTAGAAAAGCTTGAAATGATACTGCCCACTTTATCCCGCCTTTGGCGTGATAACCTCCAACATCGGCTGGAGTCTCTGCAACAGGTGACCATTGTTCACGGTGACTGTTACTTCCGACACTTTTTTTACCCGTTGCCGGATCACCCAGCCCCAGCGTATCTATTCGATTTCGACCAGGTCACGATTCAGACTCCTGCTTATGACCTTGTTCAATTACTGGTCAGTTATTGGTCCCCGGAAACAAGACAGGAAGATCAACGGGAGTCCTCTCTATTAAGGCACTACCATGCAACATTGTGTGGCACAGGCGTGATGAATTACAGCTTCCAACAACTGATGATGGACTACCGTGTTATGGTGATATTGCAGCTGTTTGCCGCCATCAAGGAACAGGTCAGAGGATGCGCCAAGCCGCTATGGCTCAACCGCCTCATGTGCCTGCTCGGCGCCTTTGAGGATCTTGACTGCCAGCAACTGCTCAGCTGATACGGCTGATTCCCTGGAATTTGCCGCCATCGTCGTAACGGATCTCAAATCGCCCGTAGATACCCTGGTGCGACACAAACTCCAGCAGGATATCGTAAGGGACACTGATACTCTGCCCGTCGTCCGTATACGCCTGAACCCGGTTCTTTTGCCCCATGTAATATTGTTTGACCTGCTCAGAAGTCAGGTTAACCGTAATAATGGCCTTGTTTGCCATGACACTCCCTGTTATCGATCTTGCCTATCTGTTAACAAGCTTAAAAACTGACGTTCGCCTTCGCAAACAATAATCAGAAGACTGTCTGTCTACGCAGCTGTTTATTTCGAATCGAAATAGGGCAAAAAGTTCAGATTAACGGCGGTCTCTTCCTGGATGGCACGAAAAGAAGATTCCGCTTCCGCACCATCCATCGGTTGGCCGTGAAAGAGGCGTTTGATTAGCCCAGGGGACGAATGCCGACCGCCTGACGCACCTTCGCCAGGCGGGCTGACGCTTCATTACGGGCCTTGTCAGCCCCCTTGCGCAGCTCCTGCTCGACATAGCCAGGATCCTGCATCAGCTCCTCGTAACGGGCGCGGGGGTCAGCCAGATGATCGTTCAGGTATTCAAACAGTTCCTGCTTCAGCTGTCCCCAGCCTGCGCCTTCTTCATACTGGCGACGCTTGGCGGCAATCTCATCAGCCGTTGCGAAGGCTGACCAGATCTCGAACAGAGTGCAGCTGTCCGGGTCTTTCGGCTCACCGGGTTCCAGGCTGTTGGTCTTGATCTTCATGATCAGCTTGCGCAGCTTTTTCTCCGGCACAAACAGCGGGATCGTGTTGTTGTAGCTCTTGCTCATCTTGCGGCCATCCAGGCCACTCAGAACCGCTGTCGTATCTCCTACCACGGCTTCCGGCATGGCAAACAGCTCGCCGTAATGGTGGTTGAAGCGACCGGCAATATCACGGGCCATTTCCAGGTGCTGGATCTGATCCTTGCCGACAGGCACTTTATGGGCGTTGAACATCAGGATATCTGCAGCCATCAGCACGGGATAGCTGAACAACCCCATGGTGATGCCCTTGTCGGGATCCTTGGCGTCGCTTTCTTCGTTCTTCTGCACAGCATCCTTGTAAGCATGTGCACGGTTCATCAGGCCTTTGGCGGTCATGCAGGTCAGGATCCAGCACAGTTCCGGTATTTCCGGGATATCCGACTGTCGATAAAACGTCACCCGGTCAGTATCGAGGCCCAGGGCCAGCCAGGTCGCCGCGATCTCGCGAGCGGATTCGTGCACACGCTCCGGGTCCCAGCACTTGATCAACGCATGATAATCCGCCAGGAAAAAGAATGATTCCGTATCATCCTGCAGGCTGGATTTGATGGCCGGGCGAATCGCCCCGACATAATTGCCGAGATGGGGCGTACCAGTCGTGGTAATACCGGTGAGGGTTCTGATCGTGCTCATGGGTGACAATAAATTCCTGTCGCCAGTCGAGAAAGGGTCGGATTATAAGAGAAACAGGGAGGCATTTCCCGAAATCCTTTAACGCTTTGATTTATATAACTATTTAGGGGAATGCAAAACAGGGAATTTGGGATCAAAACCCCTCAAATACCCCCTGAAAACCCTGCCAATGATCCCAATTTGATCCCAAAATAACCACTCAAACACTGCGCCGGAAAAAAGGCAGGTCAGGCGTCATCGTTTTTACATCGCCATGTTCAACAATGGCCCTGTTACCCGCAGGTACCGTTTCCCCATTCACAATAGCGATCGATCCGTCGCGCATCTGTACGGTACTCGTCCCGTTACCATTGTTGCTAAGGATGTTAACGACGCTACGTGAATGGCTCGGCAGCAGCGAGGAAAATCGCTTCCAGATATTGGTAGTTGCCATCAGTAGTGTCTCTCCAGCTCGACCGTTTGTGTGACTTTAGCAGCGCCGGAGCGGGGCGCTCGGATGCTGGTGGAAAGACACAGGCCAAACCATGCTCCGGTACATTCAGTAACCTCAACCAGCTTACCTGGCATCACCAA